>CAYPUE010000007.1:0-29220 GCA_964414015.1 uncultured Gammaproteobacteria bacterium | reverse complement strand
TCAAGCTCTTTGACATTGCTAAGACAAGCTAATGGGAGTATTGCACCAGACTCCCCAACCCTTATTTTATTTGCCCATTCAATAAGTATCTTTCTTTTTTCTTCAATTTCTTTGTTCAGTTTTACATAAAATTTATCGTCGTCCCCTGAGTGATTGCTCTTATTTTTTATTTCAGTTATTCTTCCCCACAAATTAACAAAATTATTCATAATATTTTCTGCATCTTTGTCTATACCTTCCAAATCCGTGAGGGCACTATATATATCTTCCATGTTACGTGGCGGTTGTTGGAAATTGCCTGTGCTAGCTTCGATGCATATTTGAAGAACATGCCTTGCGACATTCCTTTTGTGCGTTGCTATCCTTGCTCTTTCATCAAAAAATTCTTTTAAAAAGCCAGATGCAAAAAGACCAATTATTCCAAAAATTGCTCCAACAATATAAGGCATCAACGTATCGGGAGAATGAACAATACTATGGTTCATTTATTTAAGAAGAATATAACCTTTCTAAGATATGAAGTCAATCTAGGTTGACAACCAAGAGTATAATATACATACTAATATTATGAACGTTTATAAGACACTACCAATTCAAGAAGAAAAAAAATCAAGTAAAAAACTAACCGTTAATGTTTATACTAACAAAAGTAGCATCCTTAGGAATTTGAGGAAGCTCAACTTTATTAATAATACCTTTCTCAGTAGCGAAAACAACATCCTTAGTTTCGCCCTCCAGAAATAATTTTTCTATTTCATCTTGAGACATCTTAGTATTCTCGCAAATTATACCCGCGATGGTTGCGTGATTCTTTTTAATACGGTCGGTCATTTCTTTTAATTGAGGAAGAGATAAAGCAATGGGTCCACCAAATTCCATTGTAACACCATGAAATAGAAATGTTGAGTGTGGGGATGCAATTCTTTCTTCACCCGCCATGAAAATGACATTAGCAATAGAATCAATTGAACCCGTGTTATGCATTACAATCTTAACAGGTAGAGATTGTAAAAAATTATAAAGCACTATACCTGCATCAACCTGCCCACCTTGAGAAGCAAAAAAGAAATATAAAACATCGGGGTTTTCTTTAGCAACAATTTCTGAGCATATAGCCATTATCACTTTTACCCTATTTAAATCAATTTTATCGTAGTAATTAATATAAACGGTTTTCTGAATCATACTTATATTATATCATTCATTTATTTTTATTATAACTTGATTACATATACGATCACGTCGTACAATCTACGATTTAGGACGTGGTTTTGAAGCTAGATGAAATTGAGAAGGTGGCAAAAGTCCCACATCGGGTGTGGGAATGAGACTAAGGGACAATAAGTTGAAGGAAGGTCAATGACTTAATGATAATCTTCGGACTGCAGTTTCTAAATCCTTAACAAAACGTGGCTCTATCCATTTTCTGTTTTTTCCCAAATATTGAGCCTCTTCCTCTCTTACTCTTCTTAGGAAGTCAGACGAATCTTCATTACGTTTAATTTGAAGTTTTGAATTATACCGTCGATCAACAACTCTCGCATACATAAGCAATACCTCACCTAGCGTAGGTTTTATGTCTAGCAGGTCAAAACTGCCATGGCCGTTCGTCCAAAACCACCACCCATTAGAAAGATGCAGCTCATTTCCTGTTCTGCTGTTAATTGCTATTGGCATTAAAGCGACTCGCCAAGGAGAATTAAACGCTCCTTTTTCCAATAAAGGAATAGCGTCATGTACCAGACTCGAAACCCTTTCTTCTGGTGGCATATAAATTGCGCTTCCTTCCTGTTGTCCTTCTCTACCCATTGCTATAGCAGTAACTGCCTATATTTACCTTTTTCAGAGATCCTCCGAAGTTTACTATAATTCCTTTTTCAGGAATTGCACCAGATAAAAATTTTTCTCTATCCTCGCCCTTTAGATCGGGCGTTTCGATTAATTCCCTACTAAGACGTCCGTCAGTAATTCTTACGTCACTCAATTTGATTGCCGGTACAAAAACCGATAAATCTCCATCCGTATCAAGCCTAGCCCTTAGTGGAGCTGCCAAACCTCTTTCCAATCTGTCTATGGACCAATGATCTTTTGATGAATTATCAGGTTCAATAGCGCTAAGAGGCCATACGCTTATCTTTGCTTCAGGTAATGTTACGCCGGGTCTATCTCCAACAACTCTACCTGCTCGAACTGCAAATACTTCTTCCGAAGATAAACTAACAATAATTGCTTGTGGAGTTCTTTCTGCTTTCATGATTTAGTTCCTCTGCCTTAAAAATGCGGGCTTGCCTCGCCGAACTTCGCTAATTTCGTTGGCGAAGGAAGGCGGGAATGTCCCAGATTTCGTCTTCTTTATTCTCCGGCTCTTTTTCTATTTCCGGTTTGGGAGTTTCCATTTTAAGACTTTCTTTGTTTGCAGGTCTTGGGCTTACGAATTCCTTAAGAGTTTGGCGAGTTTGGTCAAAACCTGTTGCCACAACTGTAATCTTCATCTGATCATGCATTGTCTCGTCAATTGTTGCTCCGAAGATAATATTCGCATCCGGATCAGCCGAAGAAGAAATAATTTTTGCCGCTTCATCAACTTCGCTCATTGTCAGATCAGGTCCTCCGGTTATATTGAAAAGCACTCCCCTTGCGCCTTCCATAGTAATTTCCAAAAGGGGAGAAGCAATTGCCATTCTTGCCGCAGTCTGCGCCCTATTCTCTCCAACCCCTGTTCCGATACCCATAAGAGCCGAACCAGCAGAAGACATTATGGCTTTCACATCTGCAAAATCTACATTGATAAGTCCCGGAATTGTTATAAGATCTGAAATTCCCTGAACTCCCTGGGTTAGGACAGAATCTGCGACTCTGAATGCTTCAAGAAGCGTTAATTTTCTATCAACTACATCCAAAATTCTCTGGTTGGGAATAACGATAAGAGTATCTACTTTGTCTTTTAATTCCTCCAATCCTTCTTCTGCCGCTACCATCCTACGTGTTCCTTCAAATAAGAATGGCTTGGTTGCTACTGCTACTGTCAAAGCTCCTACTTCTTTAGCCGCTTTGGCAATGATAGGCGTTGCTCCTGTTCCTGTTCCTCCGCCCATTCCGGCTGCCAGAAAAATCATATCCGATCCGTCTATCATCTCTTTTATTTTTTCATAAGACTCTTCCGCCGCCTGTCTTCCTACTTCAGGATTTCCGCCGCTGCCTAATCCTTTCGTCAGATTTTCTCCTATCTGAAGTTTTGTCGCCGCTTGAGCCAGAAGAAGCGCTTGGGCATCTGTATTAACCGCAACAAAATCTACTCCTTGTATTTGGGCTTGGGAAATCATGGAGTTTAAAGCGTTTACTCCGCCTCCGCCAATTCCCATAACTCTTATTTTCGCGAAATTTGCTGTTTGCGGCTTTATCAACATAAATCAACAAAATACTAACACATCAAAATTGTTTTTGCAACACCTAGGGCATGAAGGATTTGACAAATCCAACCACCCTAGACAATAACCCCGAAAATTTTATGTTCGGAAGATGGGGCAGATTAATTCCGAAAGGCAATGATTCATTTTCTTCCATTGTCGCGCCATACATGGCGAGTCCAACAGCTGTAGAAAAAGGAGCATCTTGTATTTCGTCTATAATTCCTTTTATTCTGGTCGGTATTCCAATTCTTACCGGCATTGCCAAAGTTCTTTTTGCAGTAATTGCAATCCCGATTGTCCTTGCGCCTCCGCCTGTTATTACCAAACCCGAAGGAGTCTGCCCGCCGTATCCGCTTCTTTTAATTTCAAGTCCTACCATGGTAAAGATTTCATTAAGCCTTGGCCTAATTATTCCGTCTATCAAGGTTTTTTGCGAAACATTTCTAATATCCTCGGGAAGATTTAGGGAACTTAGGTCTACTTCATCAGGATTCTTTTTTTCTCTTGGTTGTGCTTCTCCTGCATCTTCTATTTTTATTGGTTTTTCAGAAGGAGACGAAAGAAATAATTTTATTTTTTCAGCGCTCTCTAAGGAAATTCGAAGACCAATGGCCAAATCATTGGTAATATGTCTTGCGCCAATTGGCAAAACCGAAGAAAACGCGACTGACCCTTCTATATATATTGATATATCGGTCGTTCCAGCTCCGATATCAACCATGACAACGCCAAGCTCTTTTTCCGTGTCTGACAAAACCGCAAGACTCGAAGCGTAACCGCTGAAAACCACTGCGTCAATATCGACTCCAACTTCCGAAAAAGCTTTTTCCAAATTCCTTAAAGAAATCCCGTTGGCGGAAATAATATGAGTATCAACTTCGAGCCTAACCCCTGTCATGCCAATTGGGTCTTTGATTCCTTCCTGACCATCTACGGTATAAGCTCTTGGCAAAACATGGATTATTTCCCGGGTGGATGGCAATGAGACTGCTTTGGCAGCATCAATTACCCTTAGCATATCTCCCTCTGTTATTTCTTGGTCCGGCATTGAAACAGCCACTACTCCTTTTGAATTTAAAGATTCAATATGATTTCCTCCAATCGAGGCAACTATGCGAGACACCGAGTATCCTGCCATTCTCTCTGCACTATCCAAAGAATTATTTATACATTCAACTGCAGCCTTGATATCTACAATCTGACCTCTTTTAACACCATTCGATTTAACTTCAGCCACACCTAAGACATTTACAGCGTCTTCATCAACTCTTGTTATCAGAGTAACTATTTTTGAGGAACCAATATCAACTCCTACTACTACTTTTCCTTCTGTCATATCTAAAATGCAATTGTCGGTTTCTCGAACCTAAAATCTATGCGTTTAAATTTTTGCCCTTCTATTGTAAACTGTTTTAGTAGGGCTTGTAAAGACTGTATTCTCAAGCTTGTATCTTTTGAAGACAAAAGCACCTCGCTTTCATCGTTAAGTCTTACTAGATAAGAAGAGTCTGTTGCAATAGAAATTTCCCAAAATGGAATTTTTGCATCTGAAAGTAATTTCCCTATCGTTTCTCTTGACATACTATTTTTTGTCCCGATAGGACTGATTATTGTTGGTTTCTTGAAAAGATAAAGATACAAAAATCCGCAAATTAATATCGATATAACGATAAGAAAAATAAAAACATGAGGTAAATTTCTATTTCTTCTTTTTTGCATATTCCAAAACATCAATTATTTTCTTGGCAGCATCAATATCGACAAGGTTAGAAATTTTCTGCAAATTTTCCCTATACTTATTTATGTTTCCAAACATAGCAAATAATTTCGAAAGAAAAACTCTTCTATCGTCTTTTTGTTCAAATATTTCCGCACAGCCTTTTGCCTTAAGAAATAAAGCATTTTTCAGCTGTTCCTGTCTTTGGGAAAAAGGTAACGGAATCAAAAGAGAAGGAACGCCGAAGAAAATAAGTTCCGTTAGTGTATTTATACCGGATCTGCTAATTACAATATCTGCTTTTTTCAAAATACTTCCTACTTCTTCCGGCTCTATAAATTTTGTTAAAATATATCTTGCTTTTAAATCCGAACGCAAACTGTTTTTTATTTTTTGCAACCGGTCAAAATCCTGATATTCTTTAGCAACTCCGGTTTGATGAATAAGAATAAATTTTGTTAAAAGTTTTTCAAGATTTTTTTCAATGAGAGTATTTATAAAGTGCGACCCCGAACTTCCTCCGGTAATGTATATCATTGGCAATCCGTTCTTAGGAATTGAAAATTGAAAATTGAAAATTGAAAATTGACGTACCGGGTTTCCCGTTAGTACGACCTTTTCTTTAGGGAAAAATTTTCTTGATGTTTCCCAGGAAATACAAATTTTGTTTGCAAAGATAGAAAGTATTTTATTGGCAAGACCAGCTTCCAAAGTTTGTTCATGAATAACAACGGGAATTCTTAATAAAAATGCCGAAAGAACAACTGGAAAAGATAGATATCCGCCAAAACTTAAGACAATATCGGGCTGAAATTTCTTAAGAGTAAGAATTGACTGTATTAAACCATACGGTAATTTTAAAAGGGAGGGAACTGTATGCTTTGTAAACTTACGCTGAAGTCTTCCTGTAATAAGATTAACAAAAGGAATTTTAAGAAACTGAATAGTTTTATATTCCAAAGACAGCGTTTTATCTCCTTCAAAAACACATTTTCTTCCCATAAAAAGGACTTGTGACGTTTTTGAAAGTTTTTCTATGATAGATAAAGCTGGAGATAGATGTCCGCCTATTATTACAATCTTCATACGTTCCTCCCTTGCTTGGAAATATTTAAAAGCATACCAATAGCGCAAAGATCAACTATAAGGGCTGACCCTCCATAGGAAATAAAAGGAAGAGGAATTCCTGTCAAAGGCAAAAGAGCTGTTTGGGCTGAAAAATTAATAATTGTTTGTATTGCCAAGAATGTTGTAATTCCGCCTGCCAAGAGTTTGCCAAAATTATCCCTTGCTCTTAACGCAATACGTAAGCCTCTCCAAACAACCAAAGCAAACAAAGAAATAACAATTCCTGCCCCCAAAAAGCCCAATTCCTCTGCGATAATCGCGAATATCGAATCCGTAGTTGTCTCCGGAAGATATGCGTATTTTTGCAAAGAATTGCCAAGCCCTACTCCCATTAAACCTCCTGACCCTAAAGCTATAAGTATTTGCTTAACATGGTAGGAGGATGAATCAAAAGATTTATCCAGGCTTAAAAATGCCTCAAGACGTCTTGCTCTATACGGTTCGATTTTTGCGAATATAAACCCTATTACTGTTAATACGGGAATTAAAATTACGTAATAGACTATGTTTCCTCCGGACAAAAAATAAATAGCGAGAGCTTCTGTCAAGATTACAATCGCCGTACCCATATCCGGCTGAAAAGCAACAAGGATTAAAACTAATCCGAGAAGAAATAGAAACGCCATGAATCTACCCTTTTCTTTATTGGAAAACCAAGCCGCAAGATAAATCGCCAGAACGAGCTTAACAAATTCTGCAGGCTGGAGTGTAAAAAAGCCAAGATTAATCCATCGATGCGCTCCTAGAACATATACCCCAATACCCGGCATAAAAACCAGAAGAAGAAGAATTATCGAAATTGCGAGTAAAGGCAAAGCGAGATTATGTAATCGATGATAATCGAAAAGCGTAAAGAAAATTAATCCTAAAAAACCTAATATTCCCCAAAAAAATTGGTCTTTTATGTAATGGTATTTATCTCCAAAATCTCTCAAAGCCACATATGATGACGCATCGTAAATCATAAATAGTCCAAATAAAACTAATATTGAAACTACGCCAAGAAGAAAAATATCTATCCTTTTCATACTCTAGGAAAGACAAATAAATATCATTTTATGAAGGCTATATAAAGTCCTAAGATTGCAAAGAAAAATCCCGCAAGCCATGCTCTCATTACGATTTTTGGCTCATCCCATCCTTTTCTTAATAAATATAAATGGAGCGGCGCAACCGGAAAAACTTTTTTCCCAAAAAATTTTCTGGAAAGAATTTGTACAAGCGATGATCCTATCTCTATAATAAATACTCCTCCGATGAACGCAACCGCTATAATTTTCCCCGTAAGAAGTCCTATTACTCCCAAAGTCGCACCCAAAGATAAAGATCCTACATCCCCAAGCCATATTCTGGCTTTGTATACATTGAAGTATAGAAATGCTGCGACACTTCCCATAAGTATTGCTATAAAAGCTCCAAGCGAATTATCTAATTGGTTCGCAGAAATAGCCAAAAAAGCAACCAGCGATATTAAGAAAAGTCCGGTAGCCAATCCGTCTAATCCGTCTGCGATATTAAAGGCGTTCGCAAAAGAAACGATGACGAAAGCAGCAAAAGGAATGTACAAAAATCCCATACTGGTTAAGCCAACTCCTCGTATGAAAATAAAAGTATAACCAAGCTGTTTATACAAAACTCCTGCTACGATAAAAGCTAAAATCCATTGTAATATAAATTTATGCCTAAATCTTAATCCGAAAAAGAAAAATTCTCTTCCCGGATTTAATTTCTTCGCATCATCGAGAAGACCTAAAAGCCCAAAACCAACAAACGTAAACATAATTACAAAAACTTCCCAAGGTTTTACGCTTATCTTTAATATTCCATACGCCCATAAAGTAAGTACTGCAGCCACAGCAATAATGAGTATTCCCCCGCCGAACGGAGTTCCCGCTTTCCAATTATTGAATTTATCAAAAATCGGAGTAGATTTATTAAAAAGGTCTTTAGTTTTTTGTTTCTGACGGCGAAGTTTTACCTTATACAGAAAATCTATAAAAGGAATAAGCAAAATACCGGTTATGAAAAAAGAAAGTAGTGTTAAGCCCAAAAGCTGTGCCATAACTTAGTATTATACTATCCCCTGATGCGATATACAAATAAAAGAGGCTATTTCACCGTCACGCTTTTAGCGAGGTTTCGAGGCTTATCCGGATCAAGACCAAGATTAACAGCTATATAATAAGCGAGAAGCTGAACAGCTATAATTTGCACCAAGTAAGATCCAACGTCAATATTCCTAACCTCTATCCAATGATCAAAAGCAGGGGAATTTTCGGGCGAGATACCGATAATCATACCTCCCCTAGAGTGAATTTCAATAGCATTTGAGATTATGGATTCATATGTTTCGTCTTTCGGCGCAAAAACTATACAAGGTGTAGATTTTTCAAAAAGAGCAAGTGTACCATGCTTTAGCTCTCCTCCGGCTAATCCTTCTGTTGGAATATAGCTTACTTCTTTAATTTTTAAAGCCGCTTCCAATGCAGACGGATAAGAAATACCCCTTCCGATAGCGTAAATATTTTTCGATTTGCTAAGAACCTTAGCAAGTTCTTTTATCTTGCTAATACTTTTATCTCCAAGAATCCTATCTGCTTCGTGTGCAGCGGAAAGCAAAATAGATTTTATTTCTTTTAATTCGCCTCTTAGCCCAAAAGCCAGCATAAGCATAACGCAAAGCTTTGCTGTATAGGCTTTAGTAGATGCCACTGCCTTTTCCGCTCCCGCATTCAAGAGTATATTGTAGTCTGCCATTCTATATATCGTAGAACCTAAAGTATTTGAGATTGCCACTATTCTAGATCCCTTGGCTTTGGCTCTATTTAAAGGCTCTATTACGTCTATTGTTTCTCCACTTTGAGAAAGAGCTATCACAAGGCTTTGTTTTGTTAAAAAATCTTCAAGGTAATTGAATTCCGATGCCACTGCTGTATTAACATGCTTTTTAGAAATTTTTGAAAAAAGATATGTTCCCGCCAAAGCGGCATGGAAAGCAGTTCCCGCTCCTATAAAAAAAGTTCCCCTGGCTTTTTTAATCATATTCGCTAAGGTATTTATTTGTTCCGAATAGTTAGCCGCAATGTTTCTCATGACATTGGGTTGTTCAAAAATTTCCTTAACCATAAAATCGGCAAATTTCCCCTTAGAAACTGTCTCAAATTTCCAAGATATTTTTTGAGGTTGTACTTTTAATTTTTGACCTTTTGGAAGAGAGATAAGCTGAATATTTCTTCCTAAAATCACCATCTCATTATCTTTTACGAAAATTATACTTCTCGTATGTTTTAGAATGCTTATAATATCCGATGCTACGAAAAATTCGTTTTTTCCAACGCCTACAATAAGCGGGGATCCGTTTTTGGCAACAACTATTTCTTTTGACGGGGCATAAGCCACTACAATTGCGTTTAGGCCTTTAAGCTTGTTGAATGCATCACGAACCGATGTTGCAAATCCTGCTCTTTTTAAATTTTCTTCTATTAAATGCGGGATAATTTCCGTATCTGTTTCCGAAATAAACTTATGGCCTTTTTTAATAAGTTCTGTTTTTAATTCCTGAAAATTTTCAACAATTCCATTATGGACAACTGCTATTGTTTTCGCGCAATCCATATGAGGATGAGCATTGGCAGCAGTTACTCCGCCATGAGTCGCCCACCTCGTGTGTCCGATTCCCAAAATGCTTTGAGGAAGGCTTACTGTGGCATCTCCTATTTTGCCTATATGCTTATCTACCGAAAGCTTTTTGCCAACTTTTACCGCTATTCCCCAAGAATCATAGCCTCTGTATTCCAAAAGTTTTAACCCCTCAAGGACGATATTCGCCGCATCATTCTTATTTCCAACGTATCCAAATATTCCGCACATAATTTCTTTTCTGTGTCATGCTGAATTTACTCGCCTCGCTGAAGCTTCTGCGAAGCGGGTTTCAGCATCTTTTGAACTATTCTAACAACTTCTGAAAGATTTTCAACTTGTTCATCGGGCGAAAACCCCTCAATTGGTTTTTGAACTTGCGCAAATGGACCTCTTTTAACCCAAATAGTAAAAACTTGAGGCATGTGTTTTTTAGCAGAATACAATATACCCAATTTATCATCAACAAGAAATAATTTAAAATCTTTATACTTTTCTAAAACTTTTATCAAATTGGCGTCTTTGTCATTAAAAATATGGACATTATTCTCTTTAAAAAACTTCATCATTCCTGTTTTCTCCAATTTCGTTTTTTGAAATTCAGTTTCTCCTTTGGAAAAAATCCCCAAGTTCGCAAAGCCCGAAAGCTGCATCAATATTCCCATAACTTCTTCATAGATATTATAATCTTGAAGCTGCGAATCTTTAAATTTACGCGTATCAAAAAGCGTGTAGTCGATATCAAAAAGAACAATTGGCTTCTGAATGTCCTGAGCTCGCCGAAGGACATTTTTCTTAGCTATAATCTCCTGAAATTTTGTATAATATTTAGTGTCGCTTGGAATATTTTTCATCACCGCGGTTGAAGGACCAATAGTTACATTTCTCCCAATGATAATTCCTGGCATTGTGGAAACTTTAATCCCTATATTTGATCCTTCTCCAATAAATACCCCAAGAAATTTAGCTCCTGTTTCTAGATTTTCTCCTTTAACAACAGATTTGATTATGCCCCTGTCAAGCCTCACGTTTCCTGTACAAAACTGCGCGGCTATCTTGCAATTCTCACCAATAATTGAGTCTCCAATGAAACCCGAATGAGTTGTTGAGCCATCCATAATAATAGCGTTTTTTACTTCCATAAAACTGCCTACCAGACAATTTCTTCCAACGTTAACTCCATTTCTTAACAACGCATTATTTCCAATTACTGTATCTTTTCCAATAAAACACGGTCCCTTGATTCGAACTCCTTCCATTATTTTTACATTATCTTCAATTGCAACTTCCCCAATAATTTCTGCTGTTTTGGCAATTTTTGATTTTCCGCTGATAGATCTTTTTAAACTTTTAAACAGATACTTTTTTATTTCCAAAAGATCCCATGGATATTTCAAGGTAACTGTCTCTTTGGATGTTTCGAAGAAAATAACGGAATTATTTTTGGTGTAGGAAGAAATTGCCATCTCGAGTTGATAATGCTCTTTTGGTGTATTGCGAAGAGTTTTTAAAAAATCTTTCTCGAAAAGATATATACCAACAACGCACATGCTTGATGGCTCTTCACCAATTTTTGGTTTTTCAACTATCTCCTCCACCTTTCTTCCTTCGAATTTAAGAACTCCTTGCATAACGCCAGTTGTTTTTTTCTTCGCCAGAAGAACTGCTTGGGTATATTTATCTTTTGCCTTTAACAAATCTTTTATAAACGTATCTACCTCAACGTGAGACGCATTCAGAAGAAAAAAATCATCAGTTATATATTTGTCGGCAAGCAGTAAAGCATCTCCTGCTCCTTCTGGATTTTTCTGCAAAACGTACCGAATTGACACTCCGAATTTCTTTCCGTCTCCAAAATACTCCTCCGTCTTACTTCTTCCGTTCGTAACAACTATCAAATCAAAAATTTTCGATCTCTTAAGAGCCTCTATCGTATAATAAAGAATTGGTTTTTCCATAATTCTAATCATGGATTTATGAATATCGTTTTCAAACGGATACATTCTGCTGGATTGTCCTGCTGCCAAGATTACTGCTTGCATATATTTATTCCTTTATTCTTTTTATATTTGCTCCTAAGCCGCTAAGTCTTTCTTCAAATTTTTCGTATCCTCTATCTAAATGTTCTACGCCAAAAACAACACTCTCCCCTTCTGCTGATAAAGCCGCCAAAACAAGAGTTGCCCCTGCTCTTAGATCCGATATCTCAACAACAGCATTATGAAGTTTGGTAGGACCAATAATCTTTATGGCATGAAAATAATCGGGATTACTGTCAGAAAGATTAAAATTATAAACTTTTTCCGGATTTCCGATAACAGGGTCAAAAAAAGATATCTGTGTGCCCATTTTCTTAAGCTCTTTAACATAACCGAATCTGCTTTCATACACTGTTTCATGAATCGTAGACTTTCCTTCCGCCTGGGTCATTAAAACTGCCCAAGGACCTTGCCAGTCTGTCATAAATCCAGGGTAAAAAGAAGTTTCGACATCGCTATTTTTAAGATGCCCTTTGTAATAAAATCTTATGCCGTTTTTTCTCATCTCTACACCTGCTCCTATTTCTTCGATTTTATTTATGAATATCCCCAAATCAACTTTGTGAGCGTTTTCAACAAAAACATCCCCTTTGGTTAGTATCCCTGCAATAGCAAACGTTACGACTTCATTTCTGTCCGGCCCCACCACGAAAGTTGCACCATTAAGTTTGGAAACGCCGTCGATAGTTATTTCCCTTTTTCCGCTCCTTACAATCTTTGCTCCCATTTGCACCAAAAGACTAATCAGCTCATCTATCTCCGGCTCTTCTGCCGCATTAAGAAGTGTTACTTCGCCATTAAAAAGAACTGATGCGAGAATCATTGTCTCCGTACCGGTATGAGTACTTTTATCAAACCTGTGAATTACTTTCTTCCATTTTTCTCCTTTATCTTTGTCTATTTTTAAATAGAAATATCCATCCTTTGTATTGTATTTCGTTATTACTCCCAGAGCCTCTATCCCTTTAATAGTTCTGTCAATCGGGCGTGCTCCAATTCTGCATCCTCCTGGGTTTGGTATAACAGCTTGTCCGTTTCTGGCGAGAAGAGGAGCCATAAACATAGCGGAAGTTCTAATTTTCGCAGCTTCATCAAGGGTGATTTTATTTCTTTTTAGCTGTTTTACTCTTATTCTTGCTTCATGATTTTTTATTTTAACCTCTCCGCCAAGTTCCCTTATAATATCGAGCATTACCATAAAATCAGACACTAGCGGAATATTCTTTATCACTACTTCTTCTTCTGTGAGACAAGCTGCCACAAGAGTCTTAAGAGCAACGTTTTTCGCTCCAGACACCACAACGTTTCCTTTTAACGCCTTCCCTCCATTTACAATCAATTTTCCCATAATTCTTAATTCTTAATTCTTAATTCTTGACTTATCTTATAGACGTCTCCTGCTCCCATTGTGATAATTATAGTATCTCTGCCAAACTGCTTTTGAGATATATATTTTACCACATCATTAAGTTTTGGCAAAAAAATTACATCCTTTTTAAATCTCTCCATTTTTTCCGCCAGCATCTTCGACGAAACTGTCGGATCAGGCTCCTCTCTAAGAGACGCATAAATATTGGTTAATATAACAGTATCTGCATTACTAAAAGAATATATAAATTGTTCGAGCAAGGATTTTGTTCTAGAATAAGTATGCGGCTGGAAAATACAGACTATCTTATTTTTAGGAAACGAGTCTCTGAAAGCGGATAAAGTGCTCCTAATTTCTGTTGGATGATGAGCATAATCATCAAAAACCATAGCTCCTGTTGCAAGCCGACCTACATACTCCGATCTTCTTTTGGTACCGATAAACGACAAAAGCGCTTTTTTTATTGCGTCTATTGAAAGTCCGGCTTCAAGGCTTACGATAATTGCAGCCGTTGCATTTAACGCGTTATGTTTACCAAAAATGTTAAGCTTAAATCTGCCTAAACTGTTTTCTTTATTTCTTAAGTCAAATTTCAATTTCCCATTTTTCGATATAACATTGTCAACCACAAAATCATTGTTTTTGGAAAATCCATAAGCAATTTTCCTGCCATTGTATGATTTTAAAACTTCTGCAACATTCTCATTGTCTTTGCACGCAATTAGAACTGCGTCTTTTGAAAGCTGATTCGCAAACTTAAGAAAAGCCTCTCTTACATCATCTAAAGACTTGTATGCGTCAGGATGGTCAAACTCTATGTTGGTGAAAATTGCAATTTTAGGATGCTGCCATAAAAATTTTATCGTTTTATCAAAAACAGGCTCTGTCATATACTCATCTGCTTCCGCAACGAAATATTTGCCTTGTCCAAAATGCCCGGAAGAACCAAGTGACAAAACATTTCCGGTACCGATTACAAATGACGGATCAAGACTGCATCCTTTAAGGATGGTCGCAACCATAGCTGTTGTCGTAGTTTTGCCATGAGTTCCGGTCACAGAAATACCAATTTGTTTTCTCCCGAAAATCTCTCCTTTCATGCAAACTCCGACAGCTTCGCCCTGTGTAATAACTTTTATGCCTTTTTTCTTGGCTTCGATTACCTCTGCGTTAGTAAATCCTCCATGCGCGCCAGTTGTTATAACTAAATCCGGATCTTCGATATGGTTTTTAGAAAAACCAACTAAGGGAGTAATTTTTGCTTTCTTTAGAATTTCATCCGTAATGAAAGTTTCCCCAATATCCGAACCCGAGACCTTCATTCCTGCCTCTTTTGCAATAACTGCCAAAGGCGTCATTCCAACGCCTTTTATCCCAACGAAATGTATCGAACTAATTTTCATGTTTAATATTTTCCAAAGCACTTCTAACTGTCTCGTATTCGTCCCACGGTTCTTCTCCGTTCCCATAATTCATAGACTTTTCATGGCTTTTGCCTGTTATCAAGACAAAATCTCCCTTTTTCGCCATCTTAATTGCTGTCTCAATCGCTTTCTTTCGATCCGGAATATTAAGTACGTCTTTCTTTCTTAATTCATGATTCATAATTCCTGCTTCGATCTCTTCACTAATCTTTTCAACTGGCTCTTTCCTTGGATCTTCTGCTGTCAGGATAACTATATCCGCGTATTTTGAGGATATTTTCCCCATTAAAGGACGTTTTGTTGCATCTCTTGCTCCGGCAGAACCAAAAACATGAATAATTCTGCCTTTGACGCTAGCACGCAAATCTTTCAGAATAACTTCGAATGCGTTGGGCGTATGGGCAAAATCTATCATCACTGAAAAGTTATTTTTATAAACTATATCTTCTCTGCCCTTAGGAGGTTTGAAACTTTTTATACCATTTCTAATTTCACTGTCCTTAATACCCAAAGCCTTGCATGCGGAAACTGCAGCTAAAATATTGTATTTGTTAAATTCTCCAAAAAGAGTTGTTGAAAAAGGAAAATTATACGGATTAATATCCGCATTCTTACCCAATCCATACGTTCTCAACTTTGAACTTTCAACTTTCAACTTTGCACTTAGCAAAGCGAACGACTTATCGTCTCTATTCGTAATTGCAACTTTACTCATATTTAAAAGCTTTGCTTTTGTTTTAACGTATTCGCCGTACGTTTTATGGTAATCCAAATGTTCATGAGTAACATTGGTTAAAACTCCAACATTAAAATGTATTCCAAAAACCCTGTATTGGTCCAAAGCGTGCGAGGTTACCTCGAGAACCAAATATCTCAATCCAGCATCAGCAGCTTGTTTTAAGAATTTCTGCAAAGCAAAAGAAGACGGAGTGGTAACATGAAAACCAACATCATATTCTTTACCATCAATAATTGCGCCCACCGAACTTATCATCAAGGTTTTCTTCCCAGAAGTTTGCAGTATATGGTAAATTAAGCTTGTCGTAGTGGTTTTCCCATCTGTCCCAGTCACTCCAATTACAATAAATTTTCTTGAGGGAAAACCATAGCAAACATTAGCCAAGCACGCTACGAGAAGATGATAAATATTTTTTAAATCTTGCCACATTAAGAATAACTTGTATTATACCTTTTATTGCGTCTTTTTTCTACTAAGCTATATTTATTCGCTGGGGGAAATGCCGTAATAGAGCAAGAGGTCTTTGGCGATGTCGAAGAATACCGGAGCTGCGGTTTCTGCGCCGTAAATGAATGTTGTCGGTTTATCCAAGATGACCAACATTACAAATTTAGGATCATTTGCCGGCGCGAAACCAATAAATGAAGTAATAGTTTTCGTAGGATCATAGTTGCCCTTAACAGGAATTGAAGCTGTACCTGTTTTTCCGGCAATTCTGTACCCCTTAAGACGCGCCCAGGAAGCCTCTCCATTATTAACTGCATTGACTAACATTTCCGTCATGATTTTGGCAGTTCTTTCGGAAATAGGGGTATCTACGGTTTTTGGAAGTATTTTCGCTATTTTGCCATCAGGAGATTGAACTTGAGATACTATGTGAGGCTCCATACGTTTACCTTTATTGGCAATCGCCGAGAAGGCGTCCAGAAGCCCTATCGGTGTTACAGATATCCCCTGTCCAAATCCTGTCGTAGCCAGATCAACTGCATACCAAGCATTTTTTGGCTTGAGGCTCGGCGACACCTCGCCTTGAAGGTCAATATTGGTTAAATTTCCTATGCCAAACTTCGCCAGGTAATCAATCATTTTATCTACCCCAAGTTTCTGCGCCACAAAAACCATCCCCGTATTGTCAGAATGCTTAATTACGTCAATCATAGTTGTGTCTTTATAATATTTATCGTTCCAAGTATGCAGATCATATCCTCCAACCGATACGGGACCACCGCAAATAGGACATTGCGTATCCGGCTTAATCAGTCCTTCTTCCAAAGCTGCCGACATAACCAGAGGTTTAAAAGTAGACCCCGGCTCATAGGTATTGGTAACAAAAGGGTTTTTGTATAAATCTTCCGAATAATTTTGATAATCTTGTGGCATAAACGTAGGAAAAGACGCCATAGCAAGCATTCCTCCGGTTTTGGGATCCATAATCCCAACCATTCCGCCGCTTGCCCCATATATCTTAATACCTTCTTTCAATTTCCGCTCTGCTAAAAATTGTATAGACCTGTCTATGCTAAGCTTAACACTGCTCCCGTCAACTTTAACTAAATTACCTGACATCCTGGACAGGATCGGTCTTCCTAAAGCATCCTGTATCTGGACTGCATATCCTTCCTTGCCCCTTAGTAATCTATCGTAATATCCCTCAAGACCGAAATATCCCTTATTCTCTCCTGCTTCGTTTTTACCAACAAAGCCAAGAAGATGAGCTGCTAAAGATGCTTCCGGATAAAAACGAGAAGATTGCTGCTCAAATCCAATGCCGGTAAAATTTAATGCTTCAATGCTTTTTTTTGTTTTCTCATCAATACCTGATTTTAAAGAAACCCAAACTTTATCAAAAGATAGAGATGCGCTAATGGAAGCCTTATTAACGTTAATTATTGGAGATATTTCGCTGATAATTCTTTTTTTTTCCTTTATTATTTTGGGATTTGCGAAAATAAGATAAGAAACTTTATTGGCAGCTACAGAAAAACCATCAGATGTCTGTATTTCGCCGCGATTAGGTAAAAGTTTTACTATACCGCTGTATTGATATTGCGCCAAAACAGATAATTCTTGAGCTTTTATAACTTGCCAATAGAACAATCTAGCAATTATTAAACCGAAAAAGAAAAGAAAAATTGCAAAAATAAAACGGTAGCGCCACGTCATACTTTGATAAATTCAAATCCTGAGCGAAGTCGAAGGATCATTATTGTCTAAGTGCTAAAGGCAATGATGCTGTAACAAACTTGGTTTTGCCTTCTACGAAACCCAAATTTTCTGCCTTTGATGCTATGCTATTTAAGGACGATGCTGTTAAAAGTTGCTCGGAAAGAAGCAAATTTTCCCTTTTATAAAAATTTGTTTCCCCCTCTATCTTGCTAAAAAGCGGACCTGTCGTTGACAGCCTGTTCGATACAACAACTTGAACGATTGATAAAAAAACTATTATCAGAACCAGAAATGTTATAAGTAATCGAAATCTTTTCATATTAAATTCCTTTGGAAAATTCTTAGTTTAGCGCTTCGGCTTCTTCTGTTTATCCCTATCTCCTTCTTTGTTGGGGTTATAGGTTTTTTTGTAATTATTTTTCCCATATTATTTTTTTCAAATTCTATAAACGCCCTTTTTACAATTCTATCTTCCAGCGAATGAAACGAAATTGCCAAAATTTTTCCTTTATCCTCGAGTATATTTACTGCTTTGGGCAATGTTTCTTTGAGTGCATTTAGCTCATCATTTACCGCTATCCGCAATGCTTGAAAGATTTTCGTTGCTTTGTTAATCCCCCAAACCCTTCTTGAGGGAATTTTTTCAAAGATCATTGCCAAATCTCTTGTCGTTTCAATCGGTTTTACTCCACGGGCCCTAACAATAAGGTCAGAAAACTTCCTAGCATTGCTCTCTTCACCCAGTTTAGAAAATAGCTCATATAATTCTCCTTTCGTTAATGCGTAAATAAAATCCTTTGCCGTAAGGCTTAAATCTTGGTCCATCCGCATATCCAATGGGCCCTCTTTCTGGAAACTAAAGCCTCTCTGCGCAATTCCCAATTGGTGGCTGCTGACACCCAAATCAAAAATTATTCCCGAAACTTTATCAAAATTATTTAAATGTGCAATTTTATCCAAATCCCTAAAGTTTCCTTTTGCCAAAATCAGATTTTTCTCCGGGATCCCGAATTCTTTGCTTTTTAATTTCCAATTTTCTCCTATATAATCTATCGCATCTTTATCGCAGTCAATTCCCAAAACAATTCCGCCCAATCTCAAAATCTCAAAACTATGTCCTCCTCCTCCAATTGTTGCGTCAATATACTTCTTGTTTTTTTGAATATTTAAACCATTTATAGCTTCTTGTAAAAGTACGCTCGTATGAAAACTATCCATTTTCGCCCTTTTTGCCATTCTCAATGAGCTTTGCCGAAATTTTATCTATATTTTTTTCAAGGTTCTTTTTATATACGCCCCAGTTTTCCTTTCCCCACAACTCTACATATCTGGACAAGCCTAGGAATATGACTTCGTCCTCAATTTTTGCAAATTCTCTAAGATAGTTAGGTATAATAAACCTTCCTTTACCGTCAAGTTCAACGAAGCTGGCTCCTCCGAGTAAGAATCGCTGAGTCTCTCTTGCGCTCCTTTGAATAAAAGGCTTACCCTCTGTTCCTTCAAGTAATGCTTGCCAGCCTTCTTCCGAGACGATAATAAGCGAGTTTTCATATCCTAACGTAATAATTAATTTATTCCCCAAAAGCTCCCTAAGCCTTTTTGGAAATGCGAGTCTGTTTTTTTCTCCAAGTTTTCCTTCATATTGTCCGATGAGCATATTTACGACCTGCCTTCCTTGTGTCCCACTTTGTCCCACTTTTTCCCACTTTATTCCATTTTGAACTCCTTTTTCCCACTTGTCAAGAGAGCAAAATAGGCTCGCGTTAGTGTCGAACCAAACTCACTAACTCTACCTATAACATCTTACCTGAAGAACCAAAACTTTAGATATAGATAACTAGAAGCTAATCGAGGCCTTTTTCTACTTGATAGGTTTTACCGTTAGTTTTCGTAACCTTTAAAACAAGATCTATTCCTGTAACATCCTGATCATAATGGCAAACGTCAGAACAAGTTCCAAGTGTAATCTCCTGGCTGACAGTCTTACCTGGCTGAACAGTAACCTGACCGATAATTCCCCTTGGAATATCACCTTTCGCAATATAAGAAAGCTGGTAATCAAGCGTGGATATATCGCTTGTTTTGGTTAGGACCATTGAGACTTTGGTAGTATTGCTGTTGGCAGTTAGAGTAAGACCAAGATCAGAAGGGGTAAGAGTAGGAATTTGCTGCGAAACTTCCTGTATCTGTGGCGTAGCGCTCGTAGTTGACGCAGGAACCGTATTTTTGCCCAAAAGCAGGAAATAATACCCTCCTCCAGCCAAAACCAAGACTATTAATGCTCCCAGGACTACAATAAGTTTCTTATTTCCCACAATATTACCATTCTAGCAATTTCAAAATTCTTGTCAAGAATGAGTTTTTCTTTAGAGGCAATATGCTCCACTTGCCGCTAAGCTGTCCATTTAGCTTTGTATATGGTGCTCTTTTTTGAACAATAGCAACGAATTCTTTTATAAATTCAGGAAAAGGCGGTGGATTTTCTGAAAAGTATAGTTGGTAATATTCTTTAGATATCTCTTGTATTAATCGTAATCGTTTCTTTGAGTCTGAATCATCAAGAAGAGATTCTGCCGCTTGTGCTTTTACATAAATTCCAAACGCTATGCTTCCTTCTGGGGTAAAAATATTCGAATTTGACCCTACAAAAACTTGTTCCGGAGTTAATCTCCAAGAATGTAGTTCTTGTTCTTTTCCCGCCATAAACCCTAGCTCTTTCCGGACAGTTTATTATTTAAGAATTCCGTGAGGCTTTGTATTTTTATTCTCTCCTGCTTCATTGTGTCCCTATCCCTAACTGTAACTGTTTTGTCTTCAAGCGTCTGAAAATCAACTGTGAGGCAATACGGCGTGCCGATTTCGTCTTGAGAATAATAACGTTTTCCGATGTTTCCTCTGGCATCGAAAGCAACCATCCCGTTGATATTTTTCTTAAGCGTATGATAAACATTTTTGGCTGTCTTTACAAGATCTTCTTTATTAGCAAGGAGAGGAAAAACCGCAACTTTATATGGAGCGAGCTTAGGATCAAGTTTCAAAACCACTCTTTTCTCATCTTCCTCATATGAATCAATTAATAAAAACAATATTGACCTGTCAACTCCTGCTGACGTTTCTATGTCCCAAGGAATATATTCTTCCCCAGCTACTTCATCCTTATACGTCATTTTCTGGCCTGAATATTTCTGGTGTCTTGACAAATCCCAATCTCCCCTATTGTGTATTCCCATAAATTCCGACCAGCCAAACGGAGCATTATATTCTATGTCTGTTGCTGCGATTGCATAATGGGCTTTTTCATTTTGCTGATGCTCTCTAAATCTTAAGTTTTCTTTTTTTATTCCCAAAGATAGATAGAAATTCATTCTGTTATCTTTCCAGTATTCAAACCATTTCCCTCCTTCTTTTTTGTCGGGTTTTATGTAATACTGGGTTTCCATTTGTTCAAACTCACGCGACCTAAAAGTAAAATTCCCAGGCGTTATTTCGTTCCTAAAGGCCTTACCTATTTGCGCTATGCCAAAGGGAATTTTTATTCTGGTCGAATCTAAAACATTTCTGAAATTTACATGGACTCCATTGGTAATCTCTCCCCGTAAATATAATTCCGATTGCTTACCTTCAATTACCCCCAGATATGCTTTTACCAGCAAATTAAACTTTTGAGGATTAGTCCAGTCAACTTTTTTCCCATCATGAGTCTTTATATGCTCAAGAACTTTTTCTTTTTCATCGGCTCTAAAACGCTCATGACATGTCTTACACTCAACCAAAGGATCTGTAAATGCCTCTACGTGCCCTGAAGCTTCCCAAGCTTTGGGATGCATCATAATTGCGGCGTCAACTCCCACCATGTCATCCCTTTGCTCAACTATGTCTTTCCACCAAATATCTTTTAAATTCTTCTTCAGAAGCGTACCAAGCGGTCCGTAATCCCAAGTGCCCTGCAATCCTCCGTAGATTTCGCTTCCCGGGAAAATAAAACCCCGGCGTTTGCAAAGAGAAACAATCTTTTCCATCAGGTTATCCGTCATGGAATTATAATAGCAGAAAAGAAGCCATAAATAAATAATTCAATCTGTTTCGTGTTTTATTCTAAGTTTGTTGCAACAATGCTTCTTAAAACCGTCCCCAAATTACACCACGACGAAAATTTTAATTCAATTTCGTCAAGAGGAAAAAATTAGGATTGTTTATTCCTCAATTGTTTTAATACCTTAGATACCATACTTTATTCCCCACTGCCACCATCATTTATCCTATTTAATAAATCTTGGATTGTAACCGGACTAGCTTTTGGAGACGGTATCAAATTTAATAACTGCCCAGTTTTATTTTTTATCCAATCCCAAGCGCTTGAATGAAGTATGCCATTATAATCGCTTAGATCTATTCTGGAAATGAAAAACTTTAAACCTGGATACGTACTAATCACGGAATCTGCCATCGTTTTAGCAGATAAATTCGTACTTACAATATAAACGTTGGGCAGATAATGCCACCAATCGGAAATTTTAGGACTTGTTGTTATAAATTTAAAAATGTGATTTTGGTCAAATTGCAATTGCGTATTATCGTAAACGATTAAATAATTCATTTTCTTTTCTCCTTAGATTTTGCAAGGGATTTAATTTCAGGCTGATAATCTATTTCCCCTTCAATCACTTCTCCAGAAACTTTATCACCGATTTGTCTTGAAGATGTATCTGCTAAGACAACCCTGTTTGGTGTAAATATCACTATGTAAAATGTCAATATTCCGATTAAGGCTAACATAACAAAAGCGGGGATAATCAAACTTCTTTCAAGGTAGGCAAGAATTAAAAAAGCAGGAATCAGGATCAAAATAATAGGCAGTGCTCGAGTAAGAGCGCTAGGAGTTGACTGCCAACCAATTAAAAAACTTTTTTTATCTGGCAAAAAGTGAAAACCAAAAACATCTTGCTGTGGATTCTTATTAATAACCCCTAATTTCGATTCACCTTCTACATTCATTTTGATAAAAGAACTATCTCTCTTTTATGACAAAAAGTCAATAAAAATTTCCTACAATTTCTTTTTCTTCGGGTGTGAAGCCGTAGAGTTTGTAAACTTCTTCATCCGTTTTTTTACCTTATCCCTATATTATTATAAATAACCAGAAATCTTTTTTATTAGACCTTAATTAGTACTCTTTTTGTCTCTTACAAAACTAAATCTCAGCAAAACCAAAAAGTATAGCTGCTAATCTAGCATGTCCAGCAGCTGAAGAAAAAGCTCCAGCTGCTTTTCCGGCGTTTCTTTGAGCTTCCGGTGCTTTAGATTTCCAGAAAGTGTATTGGATATTCTTTTCAGATACGCTAAGTAGCTTGCCTGTTGCTTTTTGCAGAATAACAGCCTCATCTTTTTTCAAATCATAATCTCGAGCAATTTCTGCGAGGAAAATATGCAAAGAAAAAACTCCAACAGTCTTCATTAATGAGTAATCATTTGGAAACTGTGCTGGAATAGAATAAATTTTTGCCACTATAGCCCAAAACTTACTTAGAAACTCCGCAGATTCCTCTATTTTTACCTTTGGGAACTCAAGAAGCTTATCTTTTCCCACAAAGAAAGGACTTAGGGAACTAACGAATGATGATTGATTAATAATTCTAGATTTTTTTAAATCGGCTGGATCGCTCGGAAGACCAATTTTTCCTTTCCATATGCCATTCAACTCTTCGTTTAAGTAATCAACAATTTTTAGAGCATGGAGTTTCCAAAGATCTTTTTCTTCAACTAAATTTTCCGTACTAGGATTTGTTTTGAACCTTAAAAGATGACGTTGTGCCAAGTCTATTTTTATCTTTTTTTGTCTTGAATTTATGACATAGAATTGTTCAATTTCTCTTAGCTGATCAAAGCCTGAGAGTATAATTACTGGGAATTCATAATCCCCATACTTTTCTCTATATTCAGGAATCTCCATCATACTTTTCCAAGCTTTATATCTGTGTTGCCCATCGATTATATAAAGTGGAGCATTTATTATTAGCTTGCCGTATCCAAAACTATTTTCCTGTTTAAAATCCAGAGGAACTCTCGAATTCATTATGATTGCCGTAGGCAGAATAGGATGGGGCGATTCCCTGATTACAAAATTTTTTATTTTCTCGACGGCTCTATCGCTCTCTTCTCTCTGGTATCCCTCATCTTTAAGTCCGGACACTCTTCTGTAATGATCAATTTTAAATCTTTCATCTGCTCTAGTAGCAAAATCTTCTGCTTTTAATTTTGCAAAGAAGATAGTTTTCCCCTCTGCTGCCCTCTGAGAAACCCTGATTGCTGGCACTTCAAAATCTAATTTTGTTATTTGCATAAAAGAATAATATCAACAAAAAATCAGTTTGTCAAGATATCAAAAATAGATCTAATTTTAGGATTTCTTAATTTAAACTGAAAACACATTTTAAAAAATAACATTATTTCGCTAGGGGCTTAGAGGTTATGATAAAAGGGGAGTTTAATTTATAGGAATTTAGATAATAATTGTCTGCTTTTGAGTTTTCTTTCCGTAATGCTTTCTATAAATGAAGACATGTTGAATGAAGGAATAAGAGATTGCGAAGACGTATAAAATCCCAATAAGCCCAACAAATTAATTTCAAATTTATCAATAGTTGCTTTTATATTATCTTCTTTGGCAAGTTTCGTCAGAATATCCAGGATAAGATTAAAAACTTGCCTATTCTCCTGATTCTCCGGGCAAAGTTTATTGATTAATTCACAAATATGATAGGCAAAACCGACTTTTTTCAGATTTTTTTTAATATCGGAAAAGCTTTCTATGGTTTCTGCCTCTATCAGAGTCTGAATATTTCTGCCTTGATAAACAGTCAGAAGAGACAAATTTAAAAGTTCTACGTGGGGAGATCTCCGGCTGGCAATTCTTCGAACACCTGTTGCTTTAATCCTAACTTTACCCGATTGTTTGGTAAATACGGTCAAAATCCTATCGGCTTCGTTAAAATTATTTCTTTTGATAACAAAACCTTCTATCTTGTGTAATCTCATGATTATAAATTCAGATTAAGAGTCTTGTCTGTTAACAGATTAAACTTATCTACTTGTCTACCGTTTACACTTATCGTGTATTCGTTTCTATCTGTGCCCGGCTGTTTCTGAATAAGCAAAGGCAGAGGTGATCCGTTGGCAAGTTTAAACGGTAAGGTATAGGTAAGTTTGTACGTTGCCGTCCCCAATGGACGAACGGTTAAAAATCCTTCAAATACGGTTTTCCCTAATTCCTCATACGAGGTTACTTTAACTTCCGAGCCCTGACTGTCTACAAGCTGGCTTCCCTTCGGAACATAAACCCTAATCCAGTCTCTTAAAACTGCATTTAGACACAATGCCCCTCTTTCCAGATTGCAATCGGAAGGAGGATGAGGATTTTTGTAATTAATAGTAACAGTTTTCGTAATAACCCCTGTCCTAGAAATATCTATTTTTTGATCTACAGCTTCCTTAACGAAAAGATTAGCCTTGGCTCCTCCGAAGTTGGCCTCATTGATATGCAGGTAATCTCCGTCAGCGGATTTTATTCTGCCTGCCACATTCAAAGCATCTATTCCTGCTTGAGCGTCTTTATTATATAGGTAAAATAAAACATGCTTTTGATTGGCTTGAGTTAACAAATTTTGGAACAGCGGTCCCCAATAAAGCTTGGGCGAAGACTTAAAAGCTTTATCCATAAGAGCATATAAAAGAGAACCCAAAATGTCTTTCCTTACGGCTTGAGCAGTTGCAAGGGAAGTTATTCTCAAATCCAAACTTCTGGGCGTACTAATCAGACTTTCCAGCTGGTAAATAACTTGAGGGCAATCACACCTAGTATCGTTTTTGGTTGTAAAACGTATACCGTCAGCCACAATTTCATCATCTAATATCTTAAGCACTGATACGAGCACCTGTGTATCTATAGCGATAATCCCATCAACATTAATTTTTCCTGAAGTTTTGTCATAGATGGAATTAAAGGTGTTCATTGATTCTATAAAATCCGGAGAAAGATTTGTGTCGCGCAAATTAAATGTAGTTACGTTGGGAAGATATTTAAGAATTGGAGCAGGCGCCTTCGGCTTAGGAGCACCGGCGTCAAGAGTATAGACGTCGTCCGATCTGTCGACATGAATAACGCCTCTAGAGAGTCTAAAAACAGAATACGCGGTAATAAAACCACCGGTAGGACGAAGCTCACTGTCATTTTGGAATAAGATTAAGTATTTCTTATCCGTAGGTTCCCCAAGAAGATTTGGTAAAATCTTAACTAGTGGCCGTGCCTCGCTAACAAAACCTACCGCCTGATTGGTTGCGCTTTTGATACTTGTCAACTGCTCTTTTATCTTGCCTCCGCCGAAAATAGCAGGATAATGATTGGGATCTACCAGATCTATTTCTTTTTGAGCAAGCTCTAAAGACTTGGCTATCTCATCTATATGGGGAGTAATCGTACCCATTGTTCTTACTGCAGTTTCTATGCGCTGGGATGCAGTCCCGCCGACAAAACTGCCTTGTCCTTTAAGCCCTAGAACATCACTGTAAGGCTCTACCGAATCAATTAGAATTCTTGCCCCATCCATACCGTAAGATGCGGCTTTCAGAATATGAGAGACATCATTGTAATACCAATTTACAACCGGAATAAATCTGACAAAGCTTATGGAATTTAATTTTTGAGACGTAACTGCTAGATCTTTTTTAGTTTTGTCCAATTCATCGGATGCCAAAGTAATATTCTGTTTTTTTACAGCGTCCAGCATAAGCTTTGCCTGGGAATATGTTTGCTGGGCGGAGACTATTACTGGCCTTGCCGGAAGAAATATGGCAAAAAAACCAAATACAGCTAAAGCCGCTACTACTAGTAATACAGTTAAAATCGGAGATAATTTTCTTTTGTTGGTATTGATAATTGTTTTACTATCGTTATTGGCTACCGGAGCATCACCTGTGGCTTTGTCTACTCCAAAATCTATTTTTTCAAATCCCTCCATATATTAACTCTATCGTATGGGCTTTGCCTATGTCAATACCTTACGTTGAAAAAAGCCTAGAGGGCGCCTTTACCGGAAATCATCGCCCATGGAGTCTGCAGCATAATCCAAAAATTATAGAAAATAGATCGTTTCTTAACGTATTCCGCATCCATTTTAATTCTTTTATCGAAATTAATTTCGCTTCTGCCCGAAACCTGCCAATGCCCTGTTACTCCAGGCCGAACTGAAATCACTATTTTTACGTAATCCTTAGTATGGGGATATTCTCCCTGCTGTTCTCTTAACTCGTCAGGATAATATGCTCTTGGACCAACTATACTCATCTCTCCTTTCAAAATATTCACGAATTGGGGAATTTCATCCAAAGAATACTTACGGATAAAGTGACCTACCCTTGTTATTCTAGGATCGTTTTTCAGCTTGTAACTTCCTTTTTTATATAAAGAGAATAATTTCATATATTTCGGGTTGTCGTGGAGTATCTCATGGGCATTTTCAACCATTGAGCGGAATTTATACATTTTGAAAAGTTTGCCGTTTTTCCCTACCCTTTGGGGTGTATCTGCCAATAATGGCCCTTTCGAATCAAGGTTTATGGCTATGACTATGATTAAAATTATCGGCGAAAACAATATCAAAAGTAATATGGAAAAAATAACATCAATTATTCTTGTCGTTGTCTCGTAAAAGATGCTTTTTTTGATCTCTACATATGGCATATTCTCAAGTTAAATGTTCGTTTTGGGTACCTGCTAAGCTCTCAACAAGTTTTTTAATTTTGGGAACTGAATTTTTATTGCAAATAAGAAGCACGTCATCCGTATTAATGACAATCATCCCTTTTAAATCTATGCCAACTGCGAGCTGATCAGTGTAATTAAAAACAAGATTGTCTTCGGAATCATTGATCAGAACTTTTCCCTTCGTAACGTTTTGATTTGAGGAAACTTCCAGAGCTTCTTTTAAGGCTTCCCACGCTCCTATATCGCTCCATCCTAAATCCGCTGCGATAACCAAAGCGTATTTGGGATCAACTCTTTCCAAAATCGCATTATCAAAACTTATTTTCTCAAAAGTAGGATAGATTCTGTTAAGTACTTCGTCGAAAGATTTTGTTCCTTTGGCTTTCTGTATTGCCATTAATCCTTGATATAAATCCTGTGTAAATTCTTTAAACTGCGACAGCATAAATTTAGGCGTTGTTACAAAATATCCGGGGTTCCAGGCGAAATTATCCGCTTTCAGATAACTTTCCGCTTCTTCAAATTTGGGTCTGTAAATAAGTCTTTTGAAATGAAAAACTTTCGTATCTCTTATCTCGGTCTTTTTGTCTCCAAATTCAATCCACCCCAAATTCTGATTGGCAAAACGCGCTCTCTGGCCAATAAAAATTATTTCATTGGGATCTTTTTTGACAAGATTATCTGCCATTTTCAGAACTTCCCGAAGCCGTCTTTCTTTTTTGACAAAGTGATCGCTCCAAAGAATGGCAACCGGAGAGTTTGGATAATCTTTTCCGATAAGAGCCAAAGCCAGACCTACTGCAGGACCAACGTCTCTCATTTCCGGTTCAAAGATAAAATTTTCTTTAGGAATTTGCGGCAATTGGCTAAAGATTATGTCTTTATATTTTCTCCCTGTTGATACGTAAATATCGGAAGGAACAAAATCAGGGCTTAATCTGTCTATAGCAAGCTGTAAGGTAGATTTATCTCCGATTATTTGCTCGAACTGCTTGGGACTATTTTTCCTGGACAACGGCCACAATCTTGTTCCTACTCCGCCGGCAAAAACAACAATCTTCATGCTGACAACTCCTCTATTTTTTTCATAAAATTTTTCTTAAACTGTTGAAAATTAAACTTTTGTGCTTGATTAATGCACTCTTTCGGATCGATTGTCAAACTGTTAAATCGTTTTATTGCTTGAGTTAAACTTCCAACACTTTGCTCATTGAAAAATATACCGGTTTTCCCATCAATAACTGTCTCAAGTGCTCCGCCGCCTCTAAAAGCTATGACCGGTTTCCCAAAACTTTGGGCCTCCAAAATAGTTAATCCCAAATCCTCAATCCCTGGGAAAATTAAAGCACGGCAAGAACTATAATACCTCACCAGCTCTTCCTGCGTCAAGTAACCCAAGAATTCAATTGTCTGTCCGCTCATCGCTTTCAATCTGTTCTGTTCAGAACCGGTTCCAATTATTTTTAATGGCATTTTCAATTTATTAAAAGCTTTTATTGCCAAATCTATTTTTTTGTACGTCACCAAACGGGAAACTATCAGGAAATAGGGAGGGGTGGCAGAAGTGGCAGGGCTCCCGACCCTTCGACTCGGCTCAGGGTAAACAGTTTTTTGAGCACTGGCTTGCCCTGAGTTTACCGAATGGGCGGGAGGGAAACTTCTGACAGGACCCCGTAGCATCAAAGGCGGATAGATAACTTCTGATTCTCTGCCGTAATATTTTTTTATCCTCCCCTGAACTTCTTTTGAAATGGCAAGATACGCATCCGGCCTTTGCGCTGCAATTTTATCCCATACTCTTAAATACGAAATTATGGGCTTTGAAATAA
>CAYPUE010000006.1:0-29358 GCA_964414015.1 uncultured Gammaproteobacteria bacterium | reverse complement strand
TACTTTGGGTAGGAATTGCTGTTGGCGGAACAGGAGTAGTGATTTGAGTCGGAGAGGCGGATGCAGTACTTGTTGCAAGTGTGGGCGAAAGCTTGAAGGTGGCTGTCGGAGTTGGAGTAGAAACAGTAATGGCTTTTGCTTGCGTTAGTGTTGTTGCGGACAGCTCATTTGAATTTTCTCCCGGCATACAGCCATTTACAGCTTTAATGATGAAATAATATTTTGTGTTGGGAAACAGCGAATCAATAGTAAAGGAGGTTATGTCCCTTCCTCCGATACGCGGATTACCATATTGGTATTGACCTGAAGACATGCCGTAAGCAACCAGATAATGCGAAACAGGATCCAAAGATTTAGTCCATGTCAGCATAATTTGATTAGTCCCTACTGCTTTGGCAGAAGTTAGTTGGGGAGAGCTGCCGGGTGAGGGATTGGTGCAGGAAGATTGTGTACCCGAGGTTGAATTAAAAACTACTTTTCCAAGTCCGTTGAAGGTTGTATTGCTTGTGGTATCTACGACATTAAGAGTGTATGTTCCAGGATAAAGCGATGTAATTGTAAAAGTAGCATGGCCAGCGCCATCAGTGGTAGCAGATGCAGGACTTATCGCTGCCGAGCCATCGTCAGGATCTTTAAGAACTACAATGTTTTCTGTTACCGGATTTCCAGATGTATCTTTCAAAATTACAGTTACAGTAACTTTGGTTTGTCCGTCTGCCGGTACTGCCGAACTTACGCTTAGGCTGGAATGGGCAAGATCAGGAGGAGCTTTGGCAAATACAAGAGTAGCGAAAGAAAAATAAAAAAACAAGAATAAAATAGCCGGCAACAAATTTCTTATTGTTCTTAGCATAACAATTATATTCTACATTATTTTTCTTAAAGGTTTAAAAGGTGAACTTTTCAATCGGGTGGTTTTTAAGACAGGGGAGTTAATTTATTCCGCTGCAAAGCCCATTTTCGGTTGAAAAAAAAGATTATGGGCTAACAGGTTGAGGATTAAGACCCTCAACGAATGTAGCTTCTATTGAAGAAAAGCTCAAGGGAGATGGATTTGCTAAAACTTGCTCCATAGAAGATAATCTTCTAGAAGCTGTGTCCATGTCTTCGATAATTGCTTCTTTTTTTTGTAGATCTAGCGGAGGTTTGTTTCCAATAAAATGTAGCTGTATGCTTCTTTTTCTTCTCTTTTCCAATATAATAAAGCCGCCGCTTTCAGCAGTATCGTCTGGTTGCTCATCCATTTTTTTTAAGACAGTTAATGATCTTTTTTGCCCATCTTCCATTATACCTACTGGTCCGACCACAAGCTGACCTCCATATTGGGGTGACTTTTTCCCAAAGCGAAGAACTAAAGTAGATGCCAATAGCTGCAGGTCTTTGTGTTTTCTTGCAATGTCCAGCTCTTGCAATCCTTGACTTGATTGGTTTTCTCTTGAACCTTTCTCCATCTATATTTTATAGCAAAATGAGCTTTGCTTGTCAAGAGAAAGCGTTGCCATTGACAATGGTTTGACAAAGAAGGACAATATTACGTATGGGAATTCTGCGTAAAATCTACTCCTTTTTACTTGATGCTGTACAGACATTTCTTCTTGCCGCAGCATTTTTTCTGGTAATTTACGTATTTTTATTTAGGCCATTTCAGGTCAATGGAGATTCAATGTTCCCTAATTTCAAAGACCAGGAATATGTGCTGACCAACATTATCCAACTTCGTTTTCAAGAGCCAAAACTGGGAGATGTGATTGTTTTTAAAGCCCCAACTGATCCGGAAAAAGATTATATCAAAAGAGTAATTGGTGTTCCGGGCGATAGGGTAATGGTTAAAGACGGAAATGTTTACCTAAACGGAAAATTGTTAAATGAAAGCGTTTTTCTTAAACCAACAGTCAAAACCTACGGCGGAACGTTTCTGCAGGAAGGAGAAGAAAAAACAGTACCTCCAGATAGCTACTTTACATTAGGAGATAACAGGCCGTACAGTTCGGATTCAAGAGAATGGGGCTTCGTGCAGAAGGATTTAATAATAGGACAATCATTTTTTGCTTATTGGCCGCCTCCGCTTGCAGGGCTTATTAAAAATCCTTATTCAAACTAGAGAAGTATTATTTAGAGAGGATATCGGCAATTTGTTTTATTTTCGGTCCGGTTACTTCAACATCTCCCCGAACCACAATCACCATTCTCGCCAGAGATCTTGATTGGTAAATGCTGACTTTGTCAAGATTATGTTTTTTCTCCACATTTTTCGCCATCTCATCTAGTTCAGGAACCCAAAGCCTATCGTGTCTGGCTCTTGGTTCTTTTTTTTGAATATCGCCTTTAATCTTTCTTGCGGCTTCTTCTGTTTCCCTGACAGTAATATTTTCTCGGAGTATCTGCTTAAATAGGTCAAGCATCAGTTTCGCATCCCCCAAAGATATCAGAGGCCGTACGTGTCCTTCGGTGATAACTCCGGCAACTAACGCATCCTTTATCGCATCAGGTAAAGACAACAATCTCATTGTATTGGAAACCGTTGGCGCGCTTTTGCCTACTCTTTTTGCCACCTCATTCGTCCCAAGGCCAAACTCATCAATTAATCTTTTATAAGCCAGAGCTCTTTCGATCGGATTTAAATCTTCCCGCTGTACGTTTTCTACGATAGACATCTCAAGCATTCCCTGCGGAGTTGTTTCTTTGATAACTACAGGTACTTTGACAAGACCCAGAAGTTTGGACGCTCTCCAACGTCTTTCTCCGGCGATAATTTGATAGCCTGCAGGAGTCTTGGCGACAACTAGAGGTTCCAAGACGCCATGCTCCCTTATAGACTCCATTAATTCGTTTAAGGATTGGGACGTAATTACGCCTCTTGGCTGAAGAGGATTGGATTGAAGAAGACCTACTTCCAACTCAAAAACTTTTTCTGCCTGATTCTGGTTTTGGTTATCCATAAAGCTACAGTTTACGAATTTACAATCTCTGCAATTTTCTTGCCCTTTAAAGTTCTGAAATTAACAATACCCTCTCTGATTGCAAATAAAGTGAAATCATTGCCCATAGAGACACCTTTGCCCGGAAAAAACTTTGTGCCTTTTTGTCTGACTATAATATTTCCGGCAATAGCCTTCTGCCCGCCATAAACCTTTACGCCTAAACGCTTTGCTATAGAATCTCTATTGCCTTTGGTTGCTCCTTGTGCTTTTGTATGTGCCATATATTAAGCTGTGAAAAGTAATAACATTTTACCTTTGGTTTTCACAGAAGTCAAGAGGCTCAAAGTATATCAGTTTCCAAACGCGATATCGTCTATCTGAACTTTGCTTAAGGTTTGTCTATGTCCCGTAACTCTTCTGTAGCGTACTTTTGCTTTAAATTTAGATACTCTTATTTTTTCTCCTCTGATATTATCTAGGAGGGTTGCTTTGACTTTGGCGTCTTTGACTTGAGGCGTACCAACCTTAGTATTCGCATCGGAAACAGCCAAAAGAACCTCCTCTATAGTAAATTTGTCTTTTGGCTTAAGATTAAGGCGTTCTGTTTCGATTACGTCTCCGGGTTTTACCGTGTATTGTTTGCCGGCTAGTTTTATAACAGCGTATTTCATTTAAAGTCTATTATAGCAAACTATCTACTTAATTTCTAGGACATTCTCCTCATCAGATTTTTTGCTTACTGAAGACACAAGTCCAAGTAAAATAAAACTTGAAAGAAGGGAACTTCCTCCGTAAGAAACAAAGGGCAGAGTTATGCCAACAATAGGAAGAATGCCTATATTCATCCCTATATTTACAAAAGCTTGAAGAAGGATAATTGAAAAAGCAGAAATAGCAAATACTTTAGGAAAAGTTTCAGTGGAATTAGAAAATATTTTAAATATTCTGTACAAAAGTAAGGCGAAGCATAAAACTACAATAGTACTGCCTACGAAGCCTAGTTCTTCGGACAAGGTTGCAAATATAAAATCAGTGTGGCGCTCCGGCAGAAATCTTAACGCAGATTGAGTTCCCTGCCCCAAACCTTTTCCAAAAAACATTCCCGAACCAACAGCGATAACTGATTGGATAGCATTATATGAGAGACCAAGAGGATCTTGCGGGTTAAGAAAAGTAGCAATTCGTTGTTTCTGATAATCATGTAAAAACCTCCAAATCAGAGGAGAAAGTAATCCTAACGGTACGGCAAATGCCAAAAAGAAACGAAAAGGAATGCCAAAAGCAATAAGAGTTAGAATAGCAACAGAGATATACATAACAGCATTACCGAGATCAGGCTGTACGAAGATTAATAAAAATATGGGAGCAAGAAAAAGGCAAGCCAGAAGAAGTGTTTTAAAAGAATAATTTTCGCGTGAAGAAAGAAACGAAGCAAAAGAAACCAAGAGAAAGGGCTTAAGGATTTCGGAAAATTGAATTTTTATGCCCGCAACTTCAATCCATCTGACAGATCCCCTTGTCGCAGCACCTAGAACCAAGACCAATATTAGTAAGACTAAAGAAGCAATATAAATAGGGGAAGAGTAAAACTTAATTATTCTGTAGTTTACTTGGGAGAAAAATAAGAAGGCAAGACAAGAGATGATAAGAAAAATAAACTGACTTCTAAATAAGGAAAAATTAATTGAGAAAAGCGTAGTTAAGCTTAGGAGTACCAATACGAAAACCGGCAGTATCAGCGTCCAGTCTAAATCCAAGAGGCTTCTTTTTGTCATACGCGGTCAACCGTAAATTTTGGTCCTTTTTTCAGATTTCTAATCAACGCCTTTTTCTTGATGAGATTTTCAAAAGCTAAAGGCCAATCGGGCAAACTAACATTTATTTTGTCATTAAGTTCCGTTCCCAGATTTTTTCTCTCTTCCTGAATTTGTCTTATTATATCTCGCGCTTGCATCTCTTCCTGCAATTCTTTAGTTATTTTGGTATCGAAATTTACCGTTATTTCTCCCTTTCCTTTTTCGAATATAATATTTTTAACATTTAACTCATCTTTAATTAGATCTATTAGTTCTTCATCGATTGAAAATTTAGAATTGAAAATTGAAAATTTGGAGAGGGGTTGTCTTACTTTTATGCCCAGTTCTTTTCGCTTTGCATGTCCCAATTCAACAACGCTTCTAACAAAAGACATATCGTCTATTAACTTTTTATCTAGCAAGATTTCGTCTCTCAACGGATAATTTTGCAAATGAACTGATTCCTCTCCTGTTAGATTGACGAACATTTCTTCTGAAATAAAAGGAACAAACGGAGCGAGTAATTTACAAAGAGTTACCAAAACCTTATGCATTGTAGACAAAGTGATATTTTTTTCGCTGTCTTCCGATGTAGCGTCAACACGGCTTCTAGAGCGTCTTATATACCAAGTTGAAAAATCATTAATTACGAAATCTTCAATTGCTCGGGATGAAGTCATCGCGTCATATTTCCCTAAAGATCTGTTCGTTAAATCTACGACTTGGTTTAGCTTGGCTAAAATCCATAAATCTAAAGGTTTTAATGGCTCTACTTTATTATTAGGATCCCAATTAGAGAAATTTACATAATCAACGAAAAATTTGTAAGAGTTCCAGAGGATTAGATAAAATTTTCTTTTGGTTTCACTTGCAGCTTTATAGCCAAAATTCAAATTATTTTCCGGGTTAGCAGTTGAGAACATCCATCTCATCACATCTGACCCTAAATTTTGCGCTCCTTCATTGAATTCAACCGCGTTGCCTTTTGACTTATGCATTTCTTCGCCTTTTTCATCTCTTACGGATGCAAATCCCAATACTGTTTTAAAAGGATTAGTATTTTTCAAAGCCGTACTCATGGCTATGAGGGAGTAGAACCAATTCTTAAACTGCCCAGGAAAACTTTCAGTTATGAAATCTGACGGAAACCAATCTTTCGATAATGTAGAGAAGGGCACAATTCCGGCATCAAGCCATGGATTGCCAACATCGGGAACTCTTGTCATAATCCCACCGCACTTAACGCATTTCAATTTCACTTCGTCTATCCATGGTCTGTGGGGACTATTTCCGTAGAACTTATCCCATCCTTCAGCTGCTTTTTCTTTTAATTCATTTTTTCCTCCAATTACTTCAAAATGCTTACACTTTTCGCATTCCCAAATGGGAAGAGCAAGTCCCCAATATCTTTTTTTGCTGATAAGCCAATCATGCATATTCTTTAACCAGTCCAGCTCCCTTTCTTTTCCCCAAGAAGGAAGCCAGTTAATCTTTTTTGCTACTTCAACCATTTGCTCCCTGTATGTTTTGCCGGATTTGTCCTTGTTGTCCATAGCTATGTACCACTCGTCAACAACACGCCATACCAGCTCTGTTTTACATCTCCAGCAAGTAGGGTATCGATGAGTGATTCCTTCAGTTTCAAAGAAATATTTACCATTTTTATAAGACTTAAGATAATCGATTATTAGTTCAGGATGTTTCTTGGCATTTTTTTCTGCAAATTCACCCATACTGGTAACGTATGATGCATCCTCCTCAATAGAGGCAATAACTGGTAGGTTATTTTCTTTCCCAAGCTTAAAATCTTCTTCTCCTGCCCCAGGAGCAACGTGTAGTAGTCCTGTTCCTTCAGTTTCCGTAACAATATCTCCACCGTCAATGACGCGATGAACATAATTACCTAATGTTTCTTTAACCAAAGGAATTTCATCGAAAGGCGCAGCATACTCCCATCCGATAAGCTCTTTACCTATTTTCGTGTCAAGAGGTTCTCTTTTCTTATCGTCTAAAACTGCTACACGTTTATCCATTATCCACAATCTATCTTTATTGTCGCCAGAGATAGCAATATATTTTTCTTTCGGGTTTACTGCCACTGCAACGTTTGAAGGAATTGTCCATGGAGTTGTTGTCCAAACCAACAGATATTCGTTGATCCGATTTCTTATCGGAAGCTTAAAATAAACAGTTTCGTGAGTTATTTCTTTATATTCTTCAGTTAGGATTTCATGCTGGGAAATTGCTGTGCCACACCGAGGGCACCATGGAACAGTATCATGGCCTTTATATAGCCATCCTTTTTCATGAACAACTTTTATAAAATTCCAAATCGCATAGTTATTTTCATCAGAAGAAGTATGATAAGAATTGTCCCAATCCATAAAGTATCCAAGCCGTTTGCTTTGCTCGGTTTGAATAGCTGAAAATTTCTTAACCCTTGTCTTACAGAGATTGATAAATTTTTCCAAACTTTTAAATTTATCACCCGGCACGAGATTTTCAATTTCTTTTTTATTTCTTAATCCCAATTCTTTTTCTACTTCTACTTCTACCCACAAGCCTTGTTCGTCAAAGCCGTTCTGAAATCTTTGTTTCCTTCCTTTCATATTCCAAAATCTTTGCCATAAGTCTTTGTATGTTCTGCCCCATGCATGATGAACAGCCATAGGGTTATTGGCAGTTATCGGACCGTCCAAGAAAGAAAACTTTTGCTTTGACGAATCGTTTTTATGCAGATATTTAGCAACTATTCCTTTTTGCTGCCACTTATCCAACAATTCTTCTTCCAACTTCGGGAAATCTATTTGTGAAGAAACGGGTTTAAACATATTATTAATTCTATCTGATTTGGTATAATTAACGCAAGGACGCGTAGCTCAGCGGTAGAGTACTTCATTCACATTGAAGAAGTCAGAGGTCCGAATCCTCTCGCGTCCACATGAATATCCTTTTTTTGTCCCGTCTTTTTTACCCCCATATTGGCGGAGTTGAAAAGCATGTTCTGGAAATAAGCAAAATTCTCTTAAGAAAAGGTTACAAGGTCTCCGTTATAACGGAGAAATTTGATAAGAATTTAAAAAATAAAGAAAATTTTAAAGGCATAAGTATTTACAGAATTCCTGTTATTAATAGCTGGTTTAAAAAGTTTACTATTTGGAAATGGCTTTGGAACAATAGACAATTGATAGAGAACGCGGATATAGTTCATTGCCATGACGTGTTCTTTTGGTATCTTCCATTTAGATTTTTATACCCTTTTAAAAAGATATTTACGACATTTCATGGTTATGAAGGTTATCCTCTAAAACCAAAAGATATTTTCATCCACAAGGTATCGGAAAAACTATCTAATGGTAATATCTGCATTGGAGATTTTATTCAAAAATGGTATGGAACAAAGCCTAATTTTGTTTCCTACGGAGGAGTGAATATTATGGAAATGAAAAATGAAAAATGGGAAATGAAAAATAAGAATTCTGCTGTTTTTGTTGGCAGATTGGATGAACAGACTGGCTTTTTAACTTATCTTGAAGCGGTTAAGAAAATAAGAGAAAAAATCCCAGATTTTAAATTCACTGTATTTGGAGACGGAAAGTTTAAGAATAAAATCAGTAAGGATACTGACTTTAGGGGTTTTGTAAGAAATCCGGAAAAAGAATTGTCAAAATCTAATTTCGTTTTCGCTTCCCGCTATTTGTCTATTCTTGAGGCAATGGCTGCGAAAAGATTAGTGTTCGCAGTTTACGATAATTCCCTGAAAGAAGACTATCTCAAGATGTCTCCATTTGCAAAATTAATAAACATTGCAAGCTCGGAAAATGGACTCGCAGAAAAAGTTCTATATTTCCTAAAAAATCCAGAAGAAGAAGAGATGATTGTCAGTAAGGCTTTTGAGTGGGTAAAAAATCAATCATGGAAAAATTTAGCTAATGCATGCATAAAGCTTTGGCAAGGAAATGGATAGGGGAAACTATACTTTATATAAAGCTTCAAAAAATAGTTTTTGAATAGGGTGAGGATGCTGGTAAATAGTGCGCCAATTTTGGGGAATAGGGTATTCATTTTCTTTTATGTAGGAATTATCTTTGGCATATGATCTTATCCATTGCTTATTGTAAAAATAGCCATTAGTTAAGCGATTAATCTGCTTAATATAGTTACTTATTTGTTGTCGTGTCATTTCGTGCAGTGTGCTTATTGAAATCATAAGATTGAAATACTTATCGGGTAAATATTTTATTTGATGGGACATAATAAATCTAATTCGTGCAGCTTCAAATTCTTTCTTTATTTCTGCAAATGAGGAAAAAGGTCTGAAGAAAAAGATTTTTTCCCTAGGAAACACTTTTGATAAATACTCCTGTGATATAAAAAGAGCAGGCGGAATGTCAATGATGCAGTAAGAAGTTTTTGGCAAAGCTTTTAGGAATACATATGCCAGCCTTCCATATCCTGCGCCTATTTCTGCTACTTCCATATGCTTCTGTGAATTAATGTTGTCCGTTATGCTATAAAATTCATGTACGGAATTACATAAGTCTTGAGAGATAAATTTGTTTTTATAGCTAACTAAAAATGGGTTTCCAATAAGAGGTTCTTTGATGCGATCTAAAAGTTTTAATTTGTCTTGGCGATAAACATAGTCGTTTAAAAAAGCGACATACATTTTATATATTAAGGCAGAAATATAATTAAAAGATGTAACATATGAGCGGATTTTGGACGAAGGATTTAAAAACCGGCTGTTAAATATCGGGGCGAAGTTTCCTTTCGCAAGTTCTGAAAGTATTGGTGATAATTGATGTCTAATAATCATCAAGATTCTCCAATTAAAGTAGTGTACTGTAACCGATCTTTTGAAATTATCAAAACCAGAATGTAGCAACTGCTTATTGTGTATTTTATTTAATTTTTTCCAAAAATCTGAAGGACAATAGATTGAAGGGGCTTTTTTCATCTCTGTAATCATCTCTTTCAATTTCGTATTTTTCATATAAGTTTAAGAAGAATCTTTTTAATCTTTTTGGACGAGACTAGTATAAATATACTAATAAGAGCAAGAAGAGAAAAAATGCTTAGGAATTTCGAAAAAATTCTAATTTTCGTATCGGTAAAACTTACATCCACCTTATGCGATCCTTGGTTTAATCTAAAGGTTATAATGCCGGGATAAGAAGAATTATTAAAACTGAATGGATAGGGATTACCATTTACTTTCACAATCCAGCTTGGAAAATATAAGGTATTCTCTTTTATAAATGCAGTTTTCGATAGAACATTTATTAGATACGAATGCTTTACAGAATTTCTCGACACCTCTTGGATATCTGCTTTTCCTTGCTTAACCTCAATATGGGGTACTGTTCTCTGATTGGATTTGAAATTATTGGAATCGACCCATATTGTAGTCCCTTGCCCAACCTTAGTAATATTGCTAGATAATTCATATAAGATAGAGGAATCGGTTAAAAAAGGTAGAGTTTTCCTATTTCCCCAATTTAGAATAGTTGTTGATATTGCAATTAAACACAAGCTGACAAAAAACCATTTTTGGGTAATATTTTTTATAATTACACCGGCGATTATAGAGATGAAAAATGAAATTGGCAAAAGCAGTCGGTAAGAATATTGAAAGCCTTTTAGCAGTGAAACATTCATCCATATTATTTTTGAAAACGATTGGGTCATAAAAAGGAGTATAAAAAAAGAGATAACAGATGTTAAATATATTGTCTTTTCCTTTGGTGAAAGTCTATTTGTAAAAAATAAAATAAGCGAAAATATGACAATGAATAATTGTACGTAGCCCAATATGAAAGAAAGTTCGCCATTTGGCCCCTGAAATAAGAATCCAAATCTCCATGGAGAATAAATAAGTTGATCAAGATGAAGAAACGATACGTCGCCTTTAGTAAGTAAGTTCATATATCTGGATTCAAAAATAACCGGTATCCAGTAAAAAGAAGATAAGAATAATCCTGCAACAAGAGAAAGACTGTAGGAAAATATGTATTTAATTTTTTTTCTGTTTTTTATTATCCAAAGATACAAGATGTAGGCGATAATAAAAGGCGCGGATATTAAAGATATGGCTTGATGGGAAAGTATAAGAAGAGAAAAACTTACAGAAGACACCAAAAACCACTCATAGGAAATATTTTGGGACATTTTTTTTATGGCAAAAAAACAAAACGGAAGGATAGCAAAAGCAATGACCTCTCCGACAGCTGCCCTAAAATGCAAATCAACAAGGTGATAAGGGGAAAAAAGATAAATTACGGCGGCAATAAATGCAGAATATTTATTTCTCAGCTCTTCTTTTATAAAAAAATACATTGTAATGCCGGACGCAATAAATGAAAGAGCAAGGATGAGTTTTAGACTGCTAATAAAGCTAAATCCTATGAAATGGAAAAAGGATGTTAAATAGTAGGGTAAAGGATAAACAAAAATAAAAAGCGGATAGCCATATCCATAAATAATCTGGCTGCTCCAGCGCGGAATAAAATTACCGTCCTTTAGAGACTCGTAGAATGACATGGCAAATCCAGCATGTATGGTTAAATCTCCGCTTTCGTATGTTCCTTTCCTTAGTATGCTTATGAGAGGCAATAAGGAGATAAGAATTAATAAGAATAATAAATTGATATTTTTTTTTGGGTAAATATACTTATAGATTAACACTCCGGAAAATAGAGAAACTGAAGCGATTAGATTGACCACAACCATTCTGTACGCGTCTATCATAACGACTTGATCCTATTGGTTTCTGTTCTAAGGTACTTTAGCATTTCTATGCCCATAAATAGGATAAGTCTTGTTAAAATTCCTGAATATACAAATAAGTTTATCAAGAAAAAGTTTTGATTTGCATAATGTTTATTGTAGTACAAAAATATTCCTTTATGGAAAAGAAGTAGGGCTTTCAGCTTAAACTTACTTGTCGTTCCTCCGTGCATATGCTCCACTTTAACTTTTGGGAAATAATATACGTCCCACCCTGCTTTTATTGCCCTATAGCAATAATCCGTATCTTCACAGTAGATAAAAAATCTTTCGTCCAAATAACCTATTTGCTTAATAAGCTCTTTTCTTATGAGCATAAATGCCCCAAGACCTCCAACGCTTGCGGGTTTGTTGTCAGAGAGATAAGTCATGTAATAATTCATAGATTTAATTTTCGGAAATAATTTATATAAACCAAATAGCTGAAAAAATGAGTTTTTCAAAGTAGGTATAGCATGCTTACAGGGAAGATCCGAAGATCCGTCATGCCTTACAATTTTGCAGCCGCAAATACCAATGTTTGGATTCTTGCTCATAAAATCTATTAGTAGGTCTATCGATGTGTCTTTCGTAAAGTTTACGTCGGAATTTAGTTGAAGGACATATCTTCCCTTAGCGAGTTTTGTTCCAATATTGCAGCTTTTGCTATATCCTAAATTTTTAATATTTTTTATTACTTTGATTTTCGGAAAATATTTATTAATTGTTTCTACAGAGTCGTCTGTAGACCCGTCATCTACGACAATAATCTCAAAAGAAATATTTTTAGTATTTCTATAAATAGAAAAAAGTGTATTTTTCAGTATCTTACTGGTGTTATAATTACAGATGACTATTGATACGTCTGGAAGTTTCATTCTACGTATTGAATTTTAACACGTCCTCGTTAAAAACTAAACTAAATGGCATTTTATGATAGAATTGTTAAATGCTAACTACAGTAAGCAGCGTAATAAAGATAAAAAAATGCAGAATATGTGAGGGGGCGCAGCTATTCGATGTGATTGATCTGGGTGATCAGCCGATTCCAAACGGTTTTTTATCAAAAAAAGATCTTTTAAGAAAAGAACCAAGATATCCTCTTGTCGTTTGTTTTTGCAACAACTGCTCATTGCTTCAATTAAGATATTTAGTTAAGCCGGAAGTCATGTTTAAAAATTACCTATATATACCGTCTTCTTCCAGGACGAGAGTTGAGCATTTCCGAAAACTTGCAGAAAGCATTAAGTCGACAGTTAAACTAGATGATAAATCCTTAGTGATTGACATAGGAAGCAACGATGGAAGTTTGCTTATATGTTTTAGAAACTTAGGAGCAAGAGTTTTAGGAATAGATCCTGCGGAAAACCTGGTTAAAATAGCAGCTCTTAATGGGATTGAAACGATTAAAGGATATTTCGACTCTAGATTGGCATTAAAGACTGCAAAAAAATATGGAAAAGCAAAAGCAATTCTGTCTACGAACACAATAGCTCATATTCCAAACCTTCATGAAGTGTTAAAAGGAGTGAGCGTATTAATGGAAAAAGAAGGAATATTCGTAATGCAGTTTCCATACGTTATGGATCTACTCGATAAGAATCTTTTTGACACTATTTACCATGAACATCTTTCGTATTTTTCTTTAAAGTCTTTATTAAAGCTATCGGAAAGATCCGAGCTAGAAATATTTGATATAGAAAGAAATGGCTTGGACGGAGGAGCAATAAGAGTATTTTTGAAAAGAAAGGTAGGAACACGAAATAAAGTTAACAGAAAAAACATAAATAGAATTCTTGAAGAAGAAAAGAAGTACGGCTTGTATGAAAAAGAAACATATAGTAAATTTGCAGATAGAATAAAAAGACTGAAAATTACCTTTCTGCGGAAGATTAACGATCTTAAGAAAAATAAAAAGAAAATTGTTGGTTATGGGGCAGCTGCTAAAGCTAATGTTTTGTTAAATTATTTTGGGCTCGATACAAAAATTATAGATTATATCGTAGATTCTACCCCGTATAAGCAGGGGCTTTTTACCCCGGGTACACATATACCAATTTATTCAGAAGAGAAAATTTACGATACTATCCCTGACTACGTTTTGATTTTCGCTTGGAATTTCAGTAAAGAAATTATTCAAAAAAACAAGAAATATAAGGATAACGGTGGAAAATTTATCCTTGTTGAGCCCAAACTGCAAATTATTTAGAAAGTATGAAGATTTCATTTATCGCAACGGTTTTGAATGAAGAGAAGACAATTGAAGACTTCATAAAATCTATTCTTCGGCAATCAAGAATGCCTGATGAGATAATTATTGTTGATGGAGGATCAACTGACAGTACCCTGTCGGTAATTTCAAATTTCAAATTTCAAATTGCAAATAAAAAGATAAAATTTAAATTTATTGTAAAAAAAGGGAATAGGGCGGTAGGGAGAAACGAGGCAATAAGGCAAGCTAAAGGAGACATTATCGTTTGTTCCGACGCAGGATGCATCCTGGATAAGGATTGGGTAAAATCGATTGCAGAACCGTTTAGGAACCCCGAAATAGATGTTGTTGCAGGTTACTACAAGGGGAAAGCAAAAAATTCTTTTGAAAAATGTGCAATTCCTTATTTTTTGGTAATGGAAGATAAAATTCACCTAAACAACTTTCTTCCCGCAACAAGATCAATGGCTTTTAAAAAATCTATTTGGCGGAAAATTGGCGGGTTTGATGAAAAGTATTCAGACAATGAAGATTATGTATTTGCGAGGAAACTTAAGGATATAAGAGCAAAGATAATTTTTAGAAAAGATGCTATAGTTTATTGGATTCCTCAAGGAAATATTAAAGAAGCGTTTATTTCTTTTTATCGTTTTGCGAAAGGCGATGCAGAATCCCGCATTCTTAGGCCCAAGGTAATATTTCTTTTTATGCGTTACATTGTTGGATTCTTTTTGGTAGTTTTGTATGCAACATCAAAATTATACTTGATACTTAATACTTTATACGTAATGCTCGCGTTATATATTTTTTGGTCAATAATCAAGAATTTTAAATATGTAAATAATCTAATCGCGATATACTATTTACCTGTACTTCAACTAACAAGCGACATTGCAGTTATGACCGGGACAATGATTAGCTTATTTAACCGCAAGAAAACTAGTTAAATTATGGGTAATAAATTGGTTTATCTTAAAAACATTTGCTTGTCTCCTCTTTTCGTAGGAATAATATTTTTTTTATTTTTACAGCTTCAATTATTCAATTTAGATTTAGGTTTTAGAGATGAAGGGTATTTATTAAATAATGCGCAAAGAATAAGCAAGGGTGAAACGCCTTACTTGGATTTCTTTTTAGCAATTACACCTGGAACCTATTACATTCAAGCATTGATTATGAAAATATTCGGAAACTATATTATTACAGATAGAATCCTTTATCTGCTATGCGTTATCCTACTGTTAACATTAAGTTCAAAACTATTTAAATTTACATCATATTTCAACTACATATTTTTAATATCCTTAGGAGTGATATATGCAGGTAAGCTGTCGTTTGCATCGTATAACATTGAGGCTTTGATTTTTATTATAATCTCATTTTTATTATTTAATAAATTAATCAATGATGATAAAAAACACAAATATTCGTTCTTAATGGGATTAATAAATTTCCTTGTTTTAATTTTCAAGCAAAGTTACGCAGGAATATTGTTTTTTACGCTTTTAATTCTGATAGTATTTTTTACAAGGCGCAAATATAAGGCTAAAAATATTTTTTTCTATCTATTCGGTAGTCTAATCTTACCTGTTATTTTTTTGCTATTTTTTTATCTTAACGGCACGCTACATAAATTAATTAATAGCGTATTGTATTCCGCATTATCTGTAAAAAATGATAGATTGCCATTTATCCTAACGTCACTTTTGTTTATTGCATTTCTTGCGCTTGTGTTTAATTTTGTTAAAAAGTTTTCTTTGAAAAGAATGATTTTGTCAGGATGCCTTTTCTTACTGTTTCTCGCCTTATATCTTTTGATATCCCCAAGCAGAATGCATTATATCTATTATTTCTACAAAGATCCTTCGGTGTATTACTTTTTAATCTTTTTTACTATTCCAATAATTTCAATAAATTTATGTTTTAAATCAAAAGTTGAAGGGCGTAAGCGGACAGCAATTACAGCCATTTGTGCTTTGAGCTTATTTCTTGCGCAAGCTTTTTCAGGAAGGGACTATGCGGTGGTCGTAGTAGCTGCGCCCTTGTACATTCCGCTTTTTTTTAATGTCCTAACCATTATGCGCGCAAAATTTAAGCTATCGATAAATAACGCTATAATAACAGTATTATTGTCGTTATTTATATTTCCATCAATCTCCTATCTAGTTGGGACTTATGGCAAATTGTATGGAATAGGGTACGAGAAGGAAAAATACGCAACTTTAGAGATAGAAGAAGCAAGATATATTAAAATTCCGATAACTCAAAGAAATGATTTAGAAGGTGTTGTTAGCTACGTAAAAAACACAACGTCGGCAAGCAAGACCAAATTACTATGTTTTCCGTACTGCCCGCTACTATATTTCTTGACAGAAAGAGATAATTCGTCTTATTTTAGTTTTTTTTATAAATTTAGGCGTGAAGATCAGGAGGAAGTCATAAAGGATATTAGCGGCAATAAAGATTTAGTAATCTTAGTGCAAAAAAAAGGAGAAATTGAGAAAGAAGCGAACTACGAAGACGAAAGATTAAGAGATTTGAAGGGATTTATTACAAAAAATCATAAGCTAGTTAAGGCAACACAGAATTTTTATGTTTACAAAAATTAATGCAGTATGAGAAAAAATAATCTTAACAAACTTTTTAATGTATATTTAGCTTTGTTGTTTTTAGTATTGCTCGAAAGCTTATTCTTTCATGTTCTATCTGCGCAAAAAATAGTTTATTTTTTAATTTTATTAACAATTTTAATGCCAATGTTGTTACTTCTAATTAATTTTCTACATCTAAAGGGTTTAATGAGATTTGTTATTTTCATCGGATCATTTTGCATAATCTTATTTTTGTCTTTCAGATCATTGCGAGCACTATTTCCGTTGCCGGAAATTTTGGGAAATAAAATTGTAGGCTATGCGCAGTATTTTGGCTATCCCATCTATTTTGACAATTTCGTTTTTATTATTCTATTTTTTAGTCCTGCTTTAATTTTTCTAATTTTATTTAAAAAGAAAATATGAGATTTCTCAAAGTTTTCAGAAAATTTAATTTGGATACCATATTGGTTTTTACATTAAGCTTAGCCATCTCGGTTAAAACTTTTTTGTTTTCTTGCGTTAACTTCTCACAGTTTGGCTTTGATTATCAAATACCGTTAACTTGGTATTTTACAGCCTCAAAAAATCTCATGCCATACAGGGATATTTATTATCCTTACGGAATATTGTTTTATTTTAAAGACCATAATATTATTTTAAATTTACTTTACGCACTTTTGCTGCCAGTTTTGTTTACCGGAATTTTTATCTTTTTTAAAAAATTATGGGAAAATAAAGTAGTTGCTTATATATCTTTTATTTCATTTCTCATATTTATAATTAAATTTTCCGGATGGGAAAACTTTAATAGATACGGAATTATTCTCCTTTTAGTATTAATTTTTTCTTTTATATTTTCAAAAAAAGACTATCTAGGAAAAAAGATGGTATTTGCGATGGGATTGACGATAGGTATTGCTTTCTCACTTGTAAATGACCAAGGAATATATGCATTGGCTGTATTTATCCTATTTTTAGCAACAGATCAATTAATTAAGCACGGAATAGGTAAATTGCTTAATCTAAACTACTATCTTTTATTTACAAGACAAATGTTTATTTTGCTCATCGGTTTAGCGCTGGGGATAAGTCCTTATCTATATTTTTTGATTGCGAATAAGGCGGTATTAGGTTTTGTTGATTCTCTAAAAAATTTACCGGATTTTTCAATTTACGCAAAAACTCCGTTTACTCCCTTCTCTATGACGTCGGATAATATATTTACTTTTCTTATCTTATCATCAACCATCCTCATCTTAGCCATTAAATTGTCCTCATTTAGAAAATTTTCTTTCTTAGTTTTTTATATAGAAATGGGTATTGTTTTTGTAATTCTTTCATTAGAGCAAAAAAGCTTTATTCGTTCAATCAGTACGCAAATTACTTTTATCAGCTTCTTGCTATTTACAGTACTATTCTATGAATTATATCCAGTTTTAACAAAATACAAAATAAAATCTTACAAAATTATAATTTATTACATTTTACTTTCTTCAATAATTTTATTCGCCTTAAATTTGCATCCAATGACTTTTTATACAGAAGTTAACGATGTATATAAAGGAATAAGTATAGATAAAAGATGTCTTAAGGAAAACCTTTCTTCCCTATCAAATATAGATAAAAAATATATTTTGGTAAAAGAGGCAATAGAAAAAGATGCACGTCCAAATGCAAAGATCTTTGCTTATTTAAGCGACCCAATTTTCTATGCGTTATTTAATCAAAACCCGCCTTTTTATTTTACTATTTTTGAAGCAACCCCAGAATATGCGCAAAGTAAAAACATAGAATATATAAAAAATAACAACATAAATTATGTAATTTACAATACTGATGCCGTAAACTTACAGGATGGTGTTCCTGATTATGCGAGACAAAACAAATTATTTAAATTTATCTTAAATAATTATTCAATTTATAAAAAGGTTGACAATTTTATTATTTTGAAAAGAACAAATAACGGAGTATGGCAGAATAATAATTTAGATAAAATTCCAAATTTCAAGCAATATCTTCTGAACGTAAATTTAGGGTCAATTCCTAAATCGGAAGGGATTTATAAGTGGAAAACGATAAAAAGCTTGGAAACAATAGTTTCAAGTAGCTCGCCCAAAGAATTAAACAATTATTTAAACGACAATATTATAAAATCGGATAGAAAACTTCTTGTTTTGACTGCGTATAGAGATGTAGATAGCGACAAAAAAACTACAATTGCTATAAAAACTAAAGATTCGGAAGTAACAGTAATAAATTTCACTAGGTGTGATGTAGGCAAACCCTGCATAATTAATCTTTCAAACGTTCCTCTTTTTTACAGAGAAAGAATTATAAAAGAGGTATCATTTGATAAAAGCTTCAGCGGAAATATAGAAATATTGAATAACAGTGCGCAAAATAATTTATGGTGATTGTTAGGTTTCAAAATAGATTATTTAGCATTTATTTAAGTTTAATTAGTTGGATCTTGAGAAACAAATTCCTCTCTTTTGTTTTGGTAGCTTATGCAATATTGATGTTAACCATTCTTGATTGGGGTATACCGGGATTAGATCACCCCTTTAACTATCAAATGGATGAGTGGCATCAGCTTCAGGCAGTAAAAACAGCGCTTAAAGACTTTTCCGCAAATGTTCCGGGATCAGCGCATGGAACTATGTTCCATTTTATTTTATCTGGCCTATATCTGTCTTTGTTCTATCTTTTGGGGATAATAAATCCATTTATCATTAGATCTTCTGTTGAATTCTTGCAAGTTCAGCAAAAACTTTTTGAAATTTTAAGATTAAATACTCTTATTTTTGGATTGCTTTCCATATTTTTTATCGCAAAGGTTGCAAGGGAGCACCTTAAAGTGAATCAAAATATAGTAATAATTTTGTTTGCGATTACCCCCTTGTGGCTGTCTCTTAGCAATTATTTTAAGTACGATATTGCGCTTGTATTTTGGATAATTATATCTTTGTATTATCTATTGAAATTCGGAACAAAACCTACATTACGAAATTATTTGCTTGCCGGAATTTTTTGCGCTCTGGCTGTTTCTACTAAAATTAGCGCTATCCCGCTATTTATAGCGTATATAACTTCATTTTTCTCATTTAAAAAGAAAGGAAGAGTTAAATTTAAAGATTTAAGCATGGGAGTATTTGTTTTTTGTGTAGTTTTTGTTATTTTAGGCATTCCGGATTTAATATTAGGAAAAGGGGATTATCGGGAATTTTTATATTCAAATTTAGTGTCCGGACAAAACGGCTATAGTAATTTAATATCCGGATTTGCGAATTGGTGGGAATATTGGTTTGTTAAAATTTTGCCCTTGGATTTCGGTTATGGCTTCATTGCTCTTTATTGTTTAGGAATCATATATTGGATAACGTTGTTGGTTAGAAATATTTTAAAGCATGAGCCACTTATATTTAAAAAAGAATTTTTCTTGCTATTTTGTTTTATATTATTCTCTTTTAGTTTAATCCCGCTCAAGTTGGGAGCAAATGGCAATCGCCTGCTGGTTTTACTGCCGTTTTTCGTCCTCCTAACAGCTTCTTTTTTACAAAAGATGAAGAGTTTTATCTTAAATCACAAGTTGATAGCGGGCAGTTTGTTAATGGCTATTTTTATCGTCCAATTTTATCAATCAATAATAACAGTTTATGTTAAATGGTTGCCTGACGTAAGACAGGTATCTTCCCAATGGATGGAAAAAAATATTAAGAAAAATACGTTAATCGGCATAGAAAACATTCCAATTTATCAGTTGCTACCCGACATTGTCATTAAGGAATTTTATTTAAAAGAAAGAAATTCGAATTATTCCAGTAATTTTAATTACCAAATAATTAATAACTCAAGTAAAACTTTACCTCCGATCGTAATTATTACGGATAAAAAACTTGATAGCTATTTTAAAAAATCTTCTAAAAAAGAATTAACAGGAAGGCTGATTAAAGAAGGATATAACGAGATTGTGCAGTTTAACCCGCCTAAAGTATTATATTCTTTTGCTGGTACAGAATTAAATTATTTTACGTCTGGTCTAGCTCCGATACCAATGATATCTATATTTGAAAAAGGCAGATAGGCATTTTTCGTAAGAAGGATATATAATTGTAAAATATGGGATACTCCAAGCAAGCTATTATCGGAATTTCGTGGATTAGTGCTTTTAGAGTGTTTTCCAGAGCGATAGCCTTTCTAAGAGTGGTTGTTTTGGCAAGATTACTTGTTCCCTCGCAGTTTGGTGTTTTCGGCATTGCCTCTATGGCATTGGCCCTTTTGGAAATATTAACGGAAACAGGGATAAACATTTTTCTTATCCAAGAAAAAGAAAACACAGATTCTTACGTAAACGACGCATGGCTTGTCTCTATAATTAGGGGAATTTTAATTTCGATTTTTATAATTCTAACTGCACCCCTTGTTGTTAAATTTTTTAAAATTGAACAATCACTTGAAATTATATTATTGATAAGCGCAGTACCATTTATAAGAGGATTTATTAATCCGTCCGAAGTCAAATTTCAGAAAAAATTAGAATTTAATAAAGAGTTTTATTTTAGAACAGCAATATTTAGTCTAGATTCTTTAGTTGCCGTAACGGTTTCCCTAATTACTCATAGTGCTATTGGATTAGTTTTCGGACTAATAGCAGGGGCGCTTCTTGAACTCATACTGTCATTTATCTTAATTAAGCCTACGCCAAGCATACAATTTAATTTTCAAAAAATTAGCAAGATATTCCATAGAGGCAAGTGGGTAACGTTATATGGAATTCTAAATTTTGCTGCTTCAAAAGGAGACAGTATTATTATAGGCAGGGTGCTTGGGTCAGGTCCGCTTGGAATTTATCAAATGGGATATACAATTGCAGCATTACCTGTGAGCGAGGTGTCGGATGTTACAAATAAGGTAACATTTCCTGTTTACGCAAAGATAGCGGAAGATGTAGGTAGGTTAAAAAAAGGGTTTACGAGAACTATTTTGTTAGTTTCTGTTATTGCAATTTTAATCGGAGCAGCAATATTCTTTTTTCCAAAAGATTTATTCGTTTTAATATTTGGTCAGAAATGGGCTGAAACCGTAATTATACTAAAGCCTTTAGCAATTTACGGAGCAATTAGGGCGATTACAGGTGCCACGTCCTCCCTATTCTTAGCGGTAGGAAAACAGAATTACGTTGCGGGAATGACGTTTCTAAGATTCATTGTATTAATTGCTACAATCATACCCTTAACTCTTGCGTATGGAATAGTGGGTTCGAGTATTTCGGTTCTCTTATCGGGAATTTCAGAATTGCCGTTAACTATTTATTACACCGTATCTGTATTTAAGTCAAGTAACAAGGAGACCAAATAGTGAAGATCGCAGTATTTCATGAACTATCTTTCGGAGGGGCAAAAAGAGCATTTTACGAACTCAGTAAAAAACTTAGTAAAAAACATAATGTTGATTTGTACTATGTTGACCTAGAGAAGGATAAAGAGGCAGAAAAATATTTCCGCAATACATATTATTATAATTTTTTGCCAAAACACTGGATCAAAAATGATTGGAAGAGAAGATTATATAAGGATACCTTAGAGCTTTTCAAGCTATATAAACTTCATAAGAGAATAGCAGCGGATATAAATACGAGAAAATACCATTGCGTTATCGTTCACCCATCAAGATATACTCAAGCCCCTTTTATTCTTAGATTTTTAACTTGTCCAAAAGTATATTTTTGTCAGGAGCCATTAAGAATTGTTTACGATAGCTACGTCAATCAAATGCCATTGCTACCTTTTTGCAAAAAATTATATGAGATTATGAATAGAAAATTACGTAAAATAATTGATAGATTTAATATAGTCAAAGCAGACATGATTTTGGCTAACTCTCTTTTTTCAAAAAACTGGATAAGAACTTCTTACGATTTGCAATCAGAAGTTTGTTATCTGGGAGTGGATGAAGAAAAATTTAAATCCCTTAAGCTTAAGAAAAAATACGATTTACTCTTTTTTGGAAGTAAAAATAAGCTTGGCGGCTATGATTTATTAAAAGAAACAGTAAAGCTATTTAAAATAAAACCCAAAATTAAAATAATAATAAAAGACTTATCAGAAAAAGATAGAATATCAGATAGGGAACTTATCGGAGAATATAATAGGTCAAAAGTAGTTTTAGCGCTAAGTCATAATGAACCATTCGGTTTGATTGCATTAGAAGCCATGGCTTGTGGCGTACCTGTTATAGGTATTAATGAGGGAGGTTTTGTTGAATCCGTTATTGATGGAGAAACAGGATTATCGGTAAAGAGGGATGCTAAAAGTTTATATAGCGCAATTAATAGTCTTCTTAACGATGATAACCTAAGATTAAATATAGGAAACCAAGCAAGAAAAAACATTCTATCGAATTGGACTTGGGGGAAAAGCGCTGAAAGACTAGAAGAATACTTAAGGGTAGTAATGAAGAAATGAAAATAAAATTATCAATTGTTTATGTTTATTACAATACGCCGGAGGAATTAGAATTATCCATTAAATCTTTAGAAAAAGCTTGTGCGAAAATACCCTACGAGGTAATAATCGTAAACAATAATTCTCCTAAAAGTATCCCTAATCAGGTACATCGTAGGCCTAATTTAACGATTATTAACAATCACCTAAACTACGGATACGGTAAAGGATTAAATCTAGGCGCTAGTATCGCAAAAGGGGAGTATCTTGTCTTAGCTAATCCGGATATAATTTTTGAAAAAGAGGCAATTAAGAATATGTTTTCTAAAATAGAAAAGAACCCAAAAATTGGAGTAATTGCCCCTCAATTAATAGAAAGATCAGGAGATATTTTACAAAGCATCAGCGGTATGCCTTATCTACTTCAGAGTTTATTCGTCTTTTCGTTTTTAAGCAAAATATGGCGTAAAAATCCGTTTTCGGCTAAATATCATAATTTAAATCTTGATAGAAACAGAGAACACGAAGTGGATGTAGTCAGCGGAGCGTGTATGATGGTTAAGAAATCTGTATTTGATAAGGTTGGCGGATTCGACGAAAGATTTTTTATGTATTTTGAGGAAGCTGATTTTTGTTTCCGAATAAAAAAGTTTGGCTACGAAATATTATATTTGCCAAAGGCAAAAGCAATACATTTAGTAGGAAGAAGTAATCAGGATAAGGAGTGGATAGGGAAAGCATTTGAACAAAGCAGATTTAAGTTTTTTAAAAAATATCACGGTTTAATCCCCGCTTTATTAGGAGAGTTTTTCTTAAGGTTTTTTAAACCGTTAAATATTTTATTGCTATCGATATTAGCTCTTTCTGTTTTTTTGAATTTATATAAATTAAACGAACAAATGATTTTTATTGGCGACCAAGGGTGGTTTTATCTATCCGCAAGAGATTTGCTTTTAACAGGGAAAATTCCATTGGTTGGGATAACGTCAAGCCATACATGGCTTCATCAGGGGCCATTATGGACATACATCCTTGCTGTAATTTTTTGGTTATTTAAATTTAATCCTATTGCGCCCGCATACTTTACAGCATTACTTAGCACTGTAACCATTTTATTAGTTTATAAGGTTGGGAAAATTCTTTTTTCTCAAAACGTTGGTTTAATAGGAGCAGTATTATATGTTACATCTCCATTGGTAATTATTACAGCAAGAATGCCATACCATACTAGTGCAATTCCGTTTTTATCTTTGCTTTTTATTTTATTTTTGTATAAATGGTTAAAAGGAAACAAATATTTTTTTTCTTTAACTCTTTTGACCTTATCTTTGCTCTACAATTTTGAGCTTGCTACGCAAGTTTTATGGTTTGTTTTATTAATAATATTGATATATGGAATTTTTAAAAAGAAAAAATGGCTATCAATGCTTTTAGATTTGAAGATAATAATTTTATCTGCGTTATCTATAGTAATACCCTTATATCCGATTTTAATGTATGATTACAGCCACGGTTTTTTGCAGACATTGGGGTTTGCCTTATGGATTGGGTACAAAATCTTTCAATTTTTTTCCGCCGACATTACGGAAACAAACTCAATAGTAAACTTTGTCCAAATGTTTAAATTTTACGAAATAACCTACGGTAAATTATTGTTTCCAATAAGCACATTAGTTCAATTGTTTTTATTTATATCCAGCCTTGGTGTTTATCTGCTAAGTCTTTATGGTCAGATAAAGCATAATAAAATTAACTTAAGCTATATCCTTTTGGGATTATGGGTTTTTATACCGCTTATTGCATTTACAATAAATAAAACCCCATCGGGTGCATATTCTCCTTTGCTTTTTCCGGCAATTTTTCTTTTAACAGCGTTATTTTTCGATAAGTTTATGCAAGTGCCATTTTTAAAATTAATCATTATTGGTGTTATAATCTCAATAACCCTAGCAAATTCTTATTATTTGTTGCCTAGAAATTATCTTATGGCGCAGCCAAATGGACCGGGTATAGAATTTTCTGAAAGGCTTAATGCAGCAAAAAATATAGTTAGGGAGGCTGCTGGCGATAAATATAATATTGTGGGAAAAGGACCAGGGAGCGAATTCTCAAGTTTTACAATGAACTATGAATATTTAGCATGGTGGTTGGGGAATGGCCCAGAAAAAAATCCGAGCAAGTTGAGGTTTATTATTTCGGAAACTAACGAAAGGACTATTTTAGAAAAAAGAAAAAACAATGATTAGTGCAGTCGTTATAGCTCGAAATGAAGAAAATAATATCATTGATTGTTTGGAATCGCTAAATTGGTGCGATGAAATAATCGTTGTAGATGATTTTTCAGAAGATAGAACGTTTGAGATTATTAATAATCTCAACAATAAAAAAATTACGGTTTTCAGACACGCTTTAAATAGGAACTATTCCAAGCAGCGAAATTTCGGTTTGTCGAAGGCAAATTATGAGTGGATATTATTTGTTGATGCCGATGAAAGAGTGTCTCAATCTCTTCGAGACGAAATAGTGAAGGTTACAAGTGGGAGAAGTAAATACGATGGTTATTTTATAAAACGAAGAGATTTTATTTGGGGTAAGGAATTAAGGCACGGTGAAACAGGAAATATTAAGCTCTTAAGGCTGGCGAAAAAAGGACAAGGGGAATGGAATTATCGTGTGCATGAGCGATGGGAAGTAAAAGGAGATATTGGACAACTTGATGCTTTTTTAGCGCATTATCCTCATCCAACTATTTCGGAATTCCTAAGAGAGATAAATTTCTATACGGATATAAGAGCAAATGAATTGTTCGATAATGGGACGAAAACTTCGTGGTTATCGATTATTTTATACCCAAAAATTAAATTTCTTCTCAATTATTTTTTAAAGTTAGGTTTTTTAGACGGTATACAGGGATTAATGATGGCTGTTTTTATGAGCCTTTACTCTTTTTTAGTTAGGGGTAAGCTATGGAGACTATGGCAAAGAAATTAGTTATTTTTGTTTTTGTTCTTTGGTCAATAATTATTATTTTCCAATATCTATACAATCTTTTGTGTCGGGGAGGAATATGTTCTCGATTGCCATTTCAATAGGGATTTACTCATACGCTATTTTTGCATTAGGGTTATTGGGGTTTTTAGATAAACAAAATGTTATTATTTTTTCATTATTGTATGCATCGATTATATTCCTAGTTTACAAAAGTAAAATCTTCAATGCCCTTAAGCCAGTTCGTATTAGAAAAATTGCAAACAGCAATATAGCTTTTTTGTTAATTGCGCTAATTGCTGCTCTTGCATTAATAAATTTAATAGGAGTTCTCGGGCCGGAGCTTGGTTTCGATGCGCTATGGTACCACTTGACGCTTCCTAAAATTTATCTTGAGAAGCAGGTAATTACGCATATCAAAGGAGGACTGCTGTATTATTCCGATATGCCAAAGCTTACGGAAATGATATATGTTGGAGCATTATCTTTCGGGAATGAAGTATTGGCAAAACTAGTGCATTTTTCATTTGGAATAGCTTCAGCGGCCGCCTTATACAAGCTATCCAGGAATTTTCTCAATAAAACATATTCCCTGATAGCCGTTCTAATTTTTTACAGCAATTTAGTAGTTGCGTGGCAATCGGTAACTGCCTACATTGATCTGGCGAGAACCTTTTTTGAAATAATGGCGCTTTGGGGATTTATTAATTGGCAAAAAAGATACTCAAAGATATGGCTTGTAGAATCAGCAATAATGTTAGGATTAGCCATATCTGCAAAGCTTATTGCCGTTTCATCTATTCCTATCTTCTTGGTGCTTATTATTTCTGAACATATTAAAAATCACAAGATAAGGCTTTTAAATATAATAAATGATCTAGCGATGTATTCAGTCATAAGTTTAGTAATCGTATTTCCTTGGCTTGCATTTTCCTATTCCAATACAGGTAACCCTATATATCCTTTTTTTAGTCAAATTTACAAAGTTAATTTTGATCTTAGCTTGATTAATCCTTTGCGTTTTGTTAACGATATGTGGATTATCTTTACGCGTTCGAGCGATCCCATAAATCCCATTTACATAATCTTTTTGCCTCTAATATTTATTTTTTCAAAAAACTTTTCAAAGAGCATAAAGACAATTACTTACTATTCAATTTTCGCAATTATTGTTTGGTATTTTGTGCCTAGAACCGGTGGAGGAAGATTTATGATGCCATATCTTCCGGCACTTTCTATAATATGCTCGGCGGTTATGCTGAAAATACAAGAAACAAAAAAGTGGAATTTTATAAAAAATTTTACAATAAGATTAGTTATTTTTTTAGCCTTAATTACGCTGATTTATAGATTCGCCGCCAATGCAAAATATCTTCCGGTAATTTTAGGAAGAGAAACGAAAGAAAAATTTTTAACAAACCATCTTAATTTTTCCTTTGGAGATTTTTACGATTCGGATGGATACTTTAGAAGAAATATAACTTTAAACGATAGAGTGCTTCTGTACGGATTTCACAATCTCTACTATGTAGATTTCCCCTTTATAGATTCGTCATGGGTTAAAAAGGGAGATATTTTTAACTATATAGCAGTTCAGAATTCAGTTATTCCCAAAAGATTTTCGTATTGGAACCTTATATACTACAACAAGAAAACCAATGTAAAACTTTATTCTTTAGGAGGGCAAAAATGGGCTTTTTAAAAGTATCCTTCATCATATTTATTCTTTTTCTATTTCCATTGGGCGAAATTGCCAGGTATCAGTTTGGCAATAGTATAGCTGTAACCGTCACTGATGTAGGGACAATATTACTAATTTCTATTTGGCTAATCACAAACATTATAGGTAAAAGAAAAAAACAAATTTTTAAATTTTCTTTGACAAAGCCAATTTTTTTATTTGTTGCAGCGTGTATATTATCTTTAATCGTAAATTTATCAAATCTTAATCAGTTGGAACTTTTTGTATCCAGCCTTTATTTTATAAGGTGGATTATGTATGCAGGTATTTATTTCATAGTTTCGGCATTTGATAAAAAATTTAAGACAAAAATGCTTATTTTTATGGTTATTTCGGGTGTATTAATTTTGGTTGGTGGGTATATTCAATACTTCTTTTATCCAAACCTTAGGAATTTATATTATCTTGGATGGGATGAGCATTTGTACAGAATGTTTTCCGTATTCTTGGATCCAAATTTTGCCGGTATATTTTTTGTTTTTTTATTATTCCTCACGCTTGGTCTAATTGTTTACTGCATAAAAAGTAAAAGGTCGGCTTATGTAATATTATTATCGTTGTTAGCAAGCCTTACTGCACTAGGGATATTTCTGACTTATTCAAGAAGTGCATTCATTATGTTTTTTTCAGGATTATTTTTATTTCTTGCCGCAATAAACAAAAAAAAGCTGATGATCCCAATTCTTGCTATTTCTCTAGTAGTGTTTGCCGTTTCTTCAAAAAATTTCAATATAGAAAATACAAATCTTTTAAGAACTTCTTCTAGTATTGCAAGATTAGATCCGGCAAATAAAGCACTTACTATAATTAAAAACCATCCGTTGTTTGGTGTCGGATTTAATTCCTATCGATACGCACAAATAAAGTACGGATTTATTGGGAAAGAAGAACTAATAGTGAGCCATGCGGATGCAGGAACAGACAATAGCTTTCTATTTGTACTGGCAACCACAGGATTGGTTGGTTTTGCTGCTTACGTTTATCTTTGGTCGAAAATTTTGACTAATTTATATGCGTTTTCTAAGCAAAACATCGGTTTAGGCAAAATTATACCTTTAGCTTTACTCTCTTCTTGCGCAGGCGTTTTTTTAGCAAGTTTTTTTATAAACGCTTTATTTTACCCTTTTATTATGGCATGGATGTGGATATTGATAGGATACTGCGAAAAAACTAAGGATTATAATTAACTTTTAAGTCTACCTCTTTTTTGTTTCCTGCTTGATCCGTTGCTGTAACTTTAATAGGATTTTCTCCGTTTTTGAGGGTCAAGCTGTAAGAGAAATTATTGTTTTCATCAACTATTACCCAGAGATCATTAATCGTAAGTTTTACATCGCTATCGGTTTTGCCTTTTACTTGTATTAAGTTTTGATCTTTTGAAAATACTTGTCCATCAGATGGAGAATCTATTGTAAGAGAAGGAAGAGCGTTTTTAAAGATAACTGTTTGGGTGTCTGAAAAATCACTGGTTTTATTATCGACGGTTGCGTTGACTTTAATTATATTTTCTCCCGGAGTTAAAGATTCGGTAAAGGTAAAGCTTCCGTCTGATTTCGTCTTCACTTTATCCATTAAAGAGTTATTTATATACAAATTTACAGTTTGGTTAGGTGAGGAATTTCCGGAAATTGTGACGCTTGCGCTATTTGTTGCGGAAGACATCGGATTTATAATAGGTGGCGAAATAAATTGAATTGAATTGTTTTGCGTAGACACTTCTGAAGATCTAGATCCCGATAAGAACAAAGTCAAGTTAACTAGAAAAGGTAAGCCAAACTTAATAACGATAAATATCACAATTGCTATTCCAGCCAAACTTAAAAATAAGTTTTTTCGAATTCTTGTTTCTTTTAGATTTGATAATCTGGATCTATTTCTATTCATTCTTGCCATAA
>CAYPUE010000005.1:0-29476 GCA_964414015.1 uncultured Gammaproteobacteria bacterium | reverse complement strand
GTCAGCTGCCTTTTTGATTGTCAAATCAATCTACAACGAGTTTTGCACCACGCTGATTAGGAAACCATTGACAACGCTATACTTTTCAGCTAATAATAAGATATGGACGGTGAAACTGCAGGGGGTCCTAATGTAGTCAAGGAACCCGGAAGAGTAACCAAAGAACAAGCTGATGCAAAAGCAAAAGAAGCAACAGCCGCATGGTCTTCTTTAATGGATGCAATGGAATCAAGTAAAGAAACCCAAGGAGATTATTTTCTGAAGATTGGAACAAAAACTCCAGAAGAAGATACTCGGGCTTTAATTCTTAGACAATATTTTGAACAACCGGCTATTGATTTCGATTCAGCAAAGAAAATATTTGTAGTGGTGACTGCTAATGGGTTAAGAGGAATTAATGAATATTATAATAGAGGAATATATGGCATTTTAGATCCAGCAAAAGTTCCTGCAATTGATTTGCAGGTTTCTAAATTAGAAAAAGGAACTGGAATATCCAAGTCACCAGATCAGTTTGATAGATTAGTCATTATTTCTAAAAGTACAGGCACAAAAGAGATCATTACTTGTAATCATTCTCTTCTCGCGGACGACGATATACCTAGGGTCAATAAAGCGATTGAGGACAGTATCAAAAAAGCAGAATCTCCTCATAAGGTTAATGTCGAAGCTGCTCAAAAGCAAATTCGTATGGCAAATTCCTTATCCTCCTTCATTAGTCAGCTTCCTCCCAAATTATAACCTTCAAGCTTCTTGGGTTTATATATTGGCTTTTTTATTTGTGGCTTTCGACCCCGCGGGTTGAGCATGGCTTTCGACCCCGCGGGTTGAACATCGGTTTATATCGCAAGAGCGTAGCTTCCAACCCTTAGCTTCCAACCCCTGGGGTTGGCGCGCACAAGTTAATTATTGACAAACAAGTAAATTTGTAATACAATTTGTTACATATGAGAGCGATTGTAAATATTTCTTTACCTGTTCAGCTCAACTATGTTGTGGAAAAAGAAGTAAGTAAGGGGCATTATGGCAGCAAAAGTGAATTTTTCCGAAATCTCTTAAGACTTTGGTTAAAAGGAAGATTGTCAGGAGAGCTTGAAGAGAGCAGAAAAGAATTAAAAGCGGGAAAAGGAACTCTGTTGAAATCCCTTTCAGACCTTCGGTAACTAATGAAAATTTATTACTCAAGCAAATTCGCTAAAGAGTATAAACGTTTGCCCAAAAAAGTTAAAACTGTTGCAGAAAAAAGAGAAAAGATCTTCCGCGCAAATCCATTTGATCCCGGACTTAAAACACACAGACTTTCGGGAAGACTTAAAGATTATTGCTCATTTTCCATAGATTATCACTACAGAATAATTTTTGAATTTGTCGGAAAAGACACTGTTTGGTTTCATTCGGTCGGCACGCATGCAATTTACGGATAAAGCAAAGGAGAAGCACGGCTGGTTCTAGTTTAATCCCTAAATTTTTATTTGTAATTTAACAATAAACCCCATATACTAAAAATATGCGGATCTTTATTGATTTTTTGAGGTTTTGGTTTTTGGAAGCGCCAAAAGGACTAATTGCTTTTTTCGCTTCGGTTAATTCCTCTTTCATGTCTCTTTTTTCTCTTCCAGTTCTTGTCAAGACTTATTTCAAGCCGTGGAAAAATGAATACAGAAAAGGGTTGGTGGGTTTTTCTATCGGTATGGGAATATTTGTCAAAACTTTTGTAATTTTAGCTGACGTTATTCTTCTTATTGCGCTTATTTTGCTTGAGGCATGTTTTGTTATAGGATTTATATCTTGGCCGATTATAAGTTTCTTTTTTCTAAATAGGCTTCCTTTATTTTTTCTTTCAATAGTTTTTATTATTGTTGTTTTTCTCATTTTCAAGAAGCATCCTCCCTTTGACTTTGCGAAATCCAAAAAATCCACAACAGAATTAATTAAAGATTTTCTCGGAAGAAAAGATGTGCAGTTTTTTTTACAAAAAGCAGAGATAGCTAGAAAAGAAATAGTTCTTATCGAAATTCCCAAAGAAAATGTGCTTAGGAATATAAATGGTAACATTACTCCTTTGGATTTTTTTGCTTCCTATCTTGCGTTAACCGAGGACCAAACGAAATTATTATTTCAGAAACAACTTAAGAAAGAAGATGTAAGTAGTATTTTGTCTTGGACAAAATCAGCTTTTCCGGACCGTTCAAATAAGCCTTTTAGAGTGAATTTTTGGGGAGAAGGAATTGGGGAGGGAATGGTTACGGGTTGGACGATTGAAACCAAAAAATATACGGTTGATTTGACAAGTGATGTTTTGCGCAAGAACCCTTTGCTTTTGGGAAGAAAGGAAGAGTATAAAGAAGTCCTAGAGGCTTTGCAAGAGAACAAAAGCGTTATTCTTGTGGGAGAACCGGGAAGCGGGAAAACAACACTTATGGAAAGCCTAGCATTTGAAAGCTTCATTGGAAATTTAAAAGGAAATCTTTATCATCAAAGAGTTTTTCGTCTTTTGGTAGACGCGCTTTTGGCAGGAGCAGAAAATCAAGGCGAATTAGAGCAAAGATTGGAAGACATTATTCAGGAAATATCCCATGCGGGGAATGTAATAATTTTTATTCCGCAGTTTCAAAATATTTTAGGTTCATCTTCTTTCCATCTTGACCTTTCCGGAGCATTAATTCCATATCTTGAGAAAGGAAAAATTCGAGTAATTGCCACTGTTTCCCCTGGATCTTACAAGAAATTTGTTGAGCCGATGCATACTCTTTTGGATGTTTTCGAAGTTATAAAATTCGATGAGCCGGATAAAAATATTGCCTTGCAAATGCTTTTTGAAAAAGCCGCGTCAATTGAGAATAATCACAACATCACTTTTTCATACAGAGCTGTTGTTGCGGCCTTTGATTTAGCAAACCGTTATTTGCAAGGCAAAATAATGCCGGGTTCCGGCGCCGGACTTCTGGAAGATGTTGCTAATTCTGTTTCTCTAACCGGTAGGAAAGTTATTGAAGAACAAGATGTTATTGATAAAGTTTCAGGCAAAACGAAAATTGCAGTCGGAGCCCCAACCCAATTAGAAAAAAAACTTCTCTTAAATCTTGAAGAAGAAATTCACAAAAGAATTATTGACCAAAAAGAAGCAGTGTCAGCGATATCGGAAAGTATAAGAAGATTGAGAACAGGGATCAACGTGCAAGAAAAACCAATTTCTTTTCTGTTTCTTGGTCCAACAGGAGTTGGGAAAACCGAAACTGCCAAAGCCCTGGCAGATATTTATTTCGGAGAAGAAGAGAAAATGTTAAGGTTTGACATGAGCGAATATTCAACGGATGAAGGAGTAAAAAGACTTTTAGGAGGATTGGATGATGAAGAAGGGCTTACGGACAAGGTTTTTGAGCATCCGTTCTCTTTAGTTTTATTGGATGAATTTGAGAAAGCGAATCCCAAAATACTGGATTTATTTCTGCAGGTTTTAGATGATGGGAGATTAACTGATAATAAAGGCAGAACCGTTTCGTTTATCAATACTATTATTATTGCTACATCCAATGCCGCATCCGAACTAATCCGCGAAGAAGTTAATAAAAAAGAAATTCTGGACAAGAATTTTCAAACTACACTTCTAGATTATCTTCAGAAAAAAGGGGTTTTCAAACCAGAGCTTCTGAATAGATTTGATGCCGTTATCATTTTTAAGCCATTAGGCCAGGAAGAAATAATTCAAATCACGAAAAATTTACTGAAAAGTTTTTCGGTAAGTTTGTTAAAGAAGGACATTACGGTTAATTTTGACGGAAAAGTGATCGAGAAAATAGTCAAAGAAGGATCTAACGAGCAATTCGGAGCCAGACCAATCCGCCGTTTTATTCAAGACAATATAGAGGATTTAATCGCTCAAAAAATATTAAAAGATGAGATAAAAAGGGGAAATAGCGTTGCTTTGTCAGTAGATGAAGATAATAGTATAATCACCTCGGTCTCCTAAAACCTTGTAATCTTCGACCCTAATCTTCGACCCCGCGGGTTGAGCATACAGGGTTGCCGCACAGAAAAGTTTAGGTTGTTGAAGGGGAAGGCGGAATTTGGTATACTTACAAAACTATGGCGGCAATTCAAAGAAGCGAATTCGCATTAGCTTTAAATCAAGTAGCCAATGAGCGGGGAGTAGATGTTTCCGTGGTTTTGGAGACTGTCAAGAATGCCATTTTGGCAGCCTACAAAAAAGACCATCCTGACGTAGAAATTACAGAATATTCGGCACTTTTGGATAAGAATACAGGCGAAGCTAAAATATTGCATAAGGATAAAGATGTCACTCCTCCGGGATTTGGAAGAATTGCAGCTCAAACCGCCAGACAGGTGATACTCCAGAAAATCCGAGAGAAAGAAAAAGAAGCTATCCTAGCAGATTACAAATTAAGAATTGGCACCATTATAAATGGTATGGTTTTGCGTTTCGCAGGACCCAATATCATTGTCGATATCGGTAAAACAGAAGCGCTTATGCCCTCTTCAGAACAGATACCAAATGAAAAATACCATCTAAATCAAAGATTAACGGTTTACATCGTAGAAATTACAGCCGGGCTTAAGGGGGATGAAATAATTGTTTCAAGAACCAACAATGGGCTGATAGAAGGATTATTTAAAAGAGAAGTTCCGGAAGTTGCCAAAGGAAGTGTAATTATCAAAGATATTGCCAGAGAACCGGGGGCACGCAGTAAAGTCGCTGTTTATTCCAGTCAATCGGGTATAGATCCGGTTGGAAGCTGTGTCGGGCAAAAAGGAGTGCGGGTTCAGGCGATAATTGCGGAGTTTAACGGCATAGAGAAAATAGATATTATCCAATGGCATGAAACTCCAAAAGATTATATTGTTCAGGCAATGTCTCCGGCGAAAAATATTAGAGTAGAAATTGACGAGAAACCTGCCCGCAATGCTTCGCAAAGCGATGCAGGCGGGGAAAAAGAAGCTCATGTATTTATACCCGTAGCAGAACTGGCTTTGGCAATTGGCAAAGACGGACAAAATGTACGTCTTGCTTCGAAATTAACAGGATATAAACTTGAAATAGAAGAGGATAAAACAATAATTGCAGAAAAAGAAACGAAAGCAGAAGTTCCAACACGGGAGAGTAAGTAATTTGAAATTTTCAATTTTTAATTTTCAATGAATTTTCAAACTCAAATTTTTAAACATTTAGATTTCATTTTAAATTTTAAATTTTAAATTGAGAATTAATATGATATGGCTAAAAAAAATACGAAACATACGAAATCTACAGTTGGCTTGAATTATCCTCCTGTTGTAGCAGTTTTAGGACACGTTGACCACGGTAAGACAACCCTTCTTGATGCAATACGCAAAACCAATATTGCGCAAGGCGAGCATGGCGGAATAACACAAAAAATCGGAGCTTCAACAATAGAATTTATAGTAGATGCACAGAAAAGACAAATTACCTTTATTGATACTCCCGGACATGAAGCTTTTGCCAAGATGAGACAGCGGGGCGCTGATGTGGCAGACATGGGGCTTTTAATAGTATCGTCTGTTGACGGAGTGATGCCCCAAACACAAGAAAGCATCAAAGTTTTACTGGATGCCAAAATCCCCTTTATTGTTGTTTTGACCAAATCTGATTTGCCGGAAAAAAATCCGGAAAAAGTTAAACAGCAGCTTTTGAAGGAACAAGTTTTACTTGAGGGTTATGGCGGAGATACGCCGGTTATAGAAGTTTCTGCAAAAGAAAACAAAAATATCAAAGAATTGCTTGAGCTTATTCTTTTGCTTATGGAGATGAAAAAAGGTCAGGAAAAAGCTGAAACTAATTCTTTCTTTAAGGCTATTGTTATCGAAGCCAGACTGGATAAAAAACTGGGTTCACTGGCAACAATTATTATAAGGCAGGGCGTTCTTAATGTCAGAGATGAAATTATTTGCGGCGAAGTGTTTTCCCGCGTAAGAAATATGATTAACGATAAGGGAGAATACGTTAAGATAGCGTTGCGTGGGGACGCAGTTGAAGTTTTGGGACTTGAAAAAGTTCCTGATGTTGGAAGCGTAGTTTATAAAAAATCAGAAGCCATAGTTGCACCGGTTGTTAGTCAAAATCCGGCTTCTCCCATTGCAGTTTCTGCTCAAGGTTTATCCATGCCGGAAGATTTCTTCCTAGAGGAGAAACCGGCCTTATCAATTATTCTTTACGCGGATACTAATGGATCATTGGAAGTTATTGCTAATTCTTTACCCAAAGATATAAAGATTGTTTTACAAAAAACAGGCGACGTTACTCCCGCAGATATTTTATTGGCAAAATCAATTAATGGAATTATCTTGGGATTTAATATCAAGATTAAACCGGATATTGAGAAATTAGCCTTTCAGGAAAAAGTTCTTCTGAAAAATTACAACATAATTTACGAGCTTATAGATGAAGTCAGTGAAGTTTTGAAAGGTAAAGAACTTGAATTGCAGGAGAAAATTTTTGGCAAAGCCAAAGTTTTGGCGTCTTTCCCATTCGAGAAGACTCAAGTTTTGGGAATTGGAGTCTTGGAAGGAAGAATAGCCAAGGGGGATAAAATAAGATTAATGCGGAAAGAAGAAACAGTCGGAGAAAGTACAATTACGTCGGTTCGCCAAGGGAAAAATTCCATTTCGAAAATCGAACAAGGGACAGAAGGAGGGATTTTGATTTCTCCTTTCCTTGACTTTCGCATCGGAGATATGTTACTATCCCATAGCTAAAATTTTCTTAGTCTTTATGGATAGAGCAGTCTTGGAAAAAATTAAGGAAAGCCTCTTAAAAAACGAAAAAATCTGCATAGCGGTTTGTGAAAATCCAAGCCTTGATGAAATGGGAGCTGGACTTGGCCTCTACCTATCTTTAATCCAGCTAGGGAAAACTCCGGTAATTATTTGTCCTACAGAGCCGATAGTAGAAATTTCCTCGCTTGTCGGCATAGATAAAGTAAAAAATAATTTTGGTTTTCAAGGAAAAGACTTAACGGTATCTTTCCCTTACAGAGAAGGAGACATCGAAAAAATTTCTTACACCCTGGAAGATAAATTTATGAATATTATCGTTAAAGCCGGAGAAAATGGTTTGTCTTTTAATGAAAAAGACATAATTTATAGAAGACCGGGAGGAACGCCAAATGTGCTTTTTACCATCGGTATTACGAAATTATCCGATTTGGAAGGAATTTTTGCCGTAGAGATCTTGAAAGACACGATGATTATTAATATTGACAATCAACAAAATAACCAAGGCTTCGGAGACATCTTATTGGTTTCCAAAGATTTTTCTTCTGTTTCCGAAGCGGTAGCGAATTTGATTACCTCGCTTAGTCTGCAAATGGATATTGATATCGCCCAAAATCTGATGTCGGGAATTTGCCAGGCTACGGATAATTTCCAACACCCAAGAACCAGTTCGGTGGCCTTTGAAGTAGCTGCCACACTTATGAAAAATGGAGCGGTAAGAGGAAGCGCTAAACCGCAAGCGAAAACAGAAATCTTGGAAGAGAAATCTTTTTTCACTCCAAAAGTGCAGCCTAAAAAACCAGTTAATCCTCCGGATGATTGGCTGGCGCCCAAAATCTACAAAGGCTCAACCTCAGTCTAAATTTCCAATCGAATGTTATCTATTCCTCGGAGGTGATCCTATAGTTGACATTCTTAATTGCTAGAGATACAATGCTCTTTAATGATTGAAACTACAGACCGATTAGCGATTAGCGTTGGTCTTAGAGCGAAAAGACAAATAAGGGATTTTTTAAAAGCCGAACAAAGAGCAGTTAATTTCGAATATCCAATAGGAGATGATGTTTGGATTTGGTATGGCGGTAAAGTTTGCGATTATGACGCAACTTTTTCGGAGATACTTTCCACTTTCCATTTCGACTCTTTTCGCCAACTTTTAGCCGAGAGAAAGAAAAAGGGGCTATCTGCTTATGTTCTTGACTTGATGGGAGGAAGAGCAAGTTTTCTTCGTGATTTGAAGGGTCCGATTACTAGAGAATCTTTTCCTCCTTACCCCTTAGATATTGGTCTTTGTGTGTCTCTTGTTGATGAAAGAGGAAAAGGATTACAAGACGCAGACAAAAAGCATGGTATTGAGATTTTATGCGATGATATGACATCAAAAAGCGCTTGGAATCGAATAGACCAATGGCAAAAAGAAAAAGGAATAGATGCTTTCGATTTAATTGTTTGTCGAGGAGCTGATGCTGTACAGGAGAGTATGGTTCCACGGGCACTTTACCCATTTTTATTCGATAAGATTTGGAGCAGGTTAACTGCTAGAGATGGTATATTCATTACACATTTACCTGAAAAAAAAGTATTTCCTAAAGAACTTTTAGAACGCTTAAAATTGATTCCTGGAGTTACGCTACATTTCCAACCCAAGGGGGATCAGCATTATAAAACATATCCGGCATTAGGTATTGTTAAAACCAATGAAGCACAAAGAAATACCTAGATGAATTTAATATATTTATCTCTCTTTTTCTAAACATGTCAATCGGGTGAGCTTAAATAGTCATAAAATAAGTTCTAACGTTATCCATCAGACGAAGTTAGTTTCTCTTCATTTCGCCCATTGATAAGGAGTGTTAGAACTGCTATAATAAACAGATAATTATCAATTTGAAATTTTTAATTTTCAATGAAGCTTCAAATTTAAATTTTTAAAATTAAGATTTCATTTTAAATTTCGAATTGAGAATTTTGAATTATTAGATATGCCGCTTAGTCCAACTCAAAAAAAGGCAGTAATAAAGAAATTTCAAACTGTAGACGGTGATACCGGAAGTCCTGAAGTGCAAATAGCGCTTTTGACAGAAAGAATTGACCGTTTGACAGAACATTTGAAACAGCATGAAAATGACGTGCACAGCAGACGCGGGCTTTTATCAATGATCGCCAAAAGAAGAAGGCTGATAAATTTCTTAAGTAAAGTTGATAAGAAACGCGCCTCGGAGATGAAAGATAAGATAGGACTTAAAGATAAATGAGTAAAAATGAAACAAACTTCCAGTTAGGCGGCAAAACCCTAACTCTCCAAGTAGGAAAACTTGCCAAACAAGCAACAGCATCTGTTTTAGCCAGACTTGGGGATACTATGGTTTTGGTTACGGTTGTCGAAGGCAGAGAAAGAACAGATATCGATTATTTTCCTCTGACAGTAGAATACGTAGAAAGATTGTATGCTGGGGGAAGAATCAAAGGTTCAAGATGGGTCAAAAGAGAAGGAAGACCATCGGATGATGCGATTTTGATAGGCAGACTAATTGACAGATCAATCAGACCTCTTTTTCCCAAAGAATTCAAGAAGGAAGTTCAGATAATGATTACGGTTCTATCCGTTGACGGAGAAAATGATCCAGACATTTTGTCAATCATAGCCACCTCTGCGGCGATATCTATTTCCAGAATTCCTTGGGCAGGTCCTATCGGAGCGGTAAGAATGGGATTTGTTAAGGAAAAAGAAAATGGCAAAGCTGAATTTTTGGTAAATTCCGTTGCCAGCGAAGCTGAATTTTCAGAGTTGGACTTAATAGTTTCCGGATTAAAAGATAAAACCTTGATGATAGAGGCAGGCGCACTGCAGGTTTCCGAAGACATTGCTTTACAGAGTATTGCCAAAGCCCAAGAAGAAATAAAGAAAATTGTCGAAGCCATAGAGGATTTCACCAAAAAGGTTGGAACGCCAAAGGAGAAAGTAGTTCCTAATACTGCATATTTGGAGCTTTTAGCAAAAGTAGAGAAAACATATAAAACGGAAATAGAAAATCTGGTAAAAGCCAGAGTCGCCAAAGAATCAAGTAGAGCCGAAGAATCGGAAGCGCTTATCGATACGATTTTTCAAAACGAAACAGCTGCCAATCCTGATGTTTCTTTGGATAAAAAACTGGTTGCAAAAGTAGTTGAGGCTATTCTTTTCAAATCTATAAGATTGAAAACGCTTTCCCTTGGAGAAAGGCCTGATGGAAGAAAAATTGACGAGATAAGACCAATTTCAGCTGAAGTTTCTATTCTGCCAAGAACTCACGGATCTGCTATTTTCCAAAGAGGAGACACGCAAGCATTAACTGTAGTTACCCTTGGTTCTCCAAGACTAGAACAATTAATAGAATCTGCCGAAGGAGAAGAATCAAAAAGATATATCCATCATTATTCAATGCCGCCATATTCAGTCGGGGAAACGGGGCGGGTTGGTGTGCCGTCAAGACGGGAAGTCGGGCACGGCGCATTGGCAGAAAGAGCGCTTCTTCCTGTAATCCCCAAACAGGATAAATTTCCTTATACGATAAGAGTTGTTTCTGAAATCTTGTCTTCCAACGGATCTACCTCAATGGCGGCAACGTGCGGATCAACATTGGCTTTGATGGATGCCGGAGTGCCAATTACCAAACCTGTTGCCGGAATAGCCATGGGAATGGTCAGTAAAGATGATAAATATGTAATTCTGACGGATATTTTGGGACTTGAAGACTTTTCCGGAGATATGGATTTCAAAGTGGCGGGAACAGACAGCGGTATAACCGCAATTCAGTTAGACGTAAAAGTTTTGGGTATAACTTTGGCACAAATCAAAGAAGTTTTTGAGAAAGCCAAGAAAGCAAGATTGTTTATCTTGGAGAAAATGCTTGTTGTTTTGCCTACGGCCAGAGAAAAACTTTCCACCTATGCGCCAAAGATTGAGCAGCTTCATATAGCCACGGAAAAAATAGGAGAAGTGATCGGTCCTGGCGGTAGAGTAATTAGAAATATAATTGCCCAAACCGGAGCAACTGTGGATGTTGAAGATGATGGTTCCGTAACCATATCCGGAACAGAAGAAGAATCGGTTAAGAAAGCTATTGATTGGATAAAGGGATTAACCAGAGAGATTGCAGTTGGAGAAATTTTTGAAGGAGAAGTAAAAAGAATTCTTCCGTTTGGCGCGTTTGTAGAATTTTTGCCCGGCAAAGAAGGCATGGTGCATGTTTCCCAAATGTCTAACGAATTTGTCAAAAATCCAAATGATGTTGTTTCCATAGGCCAAAAAGTGAAAATAAGAGTGTCCGAAGTGGATGAACAAGGACGCATAAATCTGTCTATGTTATTGGACGGGTCTAAACCGCAAGGCAGAAGTTTTCCGCCGAGAAGAGTTGATGAAAGAGTTTCAGCTCCTGCAGCAACTCCGGTGTCTACTTCGGTAGCTCCTCCGCATCCCTTGACAATGCAATTTAGAAGAGAAAGGCAAGCCCAGAGCGCAGGCAGTTGGAGAAACAAGAGTCCGCGTTTTAAAAAACCGCACTATTAAAACTATCTTTTCAATTTTTCCCTCTTTAGTGTAAGATCATAAGTAGATGAACGATTTTATTTCCTTTATTCCTCTGGGAGGAATAGGCACCGTTACTAAAAATATGTATCTTTATGGATACAGAGATGAGATTTTTATTGTTGACTGCGGGTTGGGATTTGCAGATGAAACTATGCTTGGCGTTGATCTGTTACTCCCTGACATATCTTATCTTAAAAAGAGTAGAAATAAAATTGTCGGCATGGTTTTAAGCCACGGGCATGAAGACCATATCGGCGCATTGCCTTTTATTCTTCCGCAATTGCCCCCTTTTCCGATATACGCAACGCCTCTTACAGCGGCTTTGGCAAATGAGAAAATCAAAGAATTTGGAATTGTAGGCAGAAAAGTTAATACGGTTAATCTTTCCGATGCACAGATAAAATTAGGAAATTTTACATTTTCTTTTGTCAGAGTCACCCATTCTGTTCCCGACACTTCCAATATCTTTATAAAAACTCCGGTTGTCAATTTTTATCATGGCAGTGATTTTAAAATTGATGATACTCCGTCCGATGGCAAAAAAACAGATTATGAAAAAATAGCCAAATTCGGTAACGAAGGAGTTTATTGTTTGCTGTCGGATTGCTTAGGTTCGGAAAAAGAAGGAAGGACAGGTTCGGATATAAATTTACTGGATAATTTTTTGGAAGAAATGAAAAAATGCAAAGGAAAATTTATCGTTACCACTTATTCTTCTAATATCGCAAGACTTAACCAGATTATCAAGGCTTCGGAAATGGTTGGAAGAAAAGTATGTTTTATTGGCAGATCTTTGACGAAAGTAAAAGATGTTGCTACTAATTTAAATTATATGCAATTAAAACAAGGAATTGAAGTTGATTTGGCCGAAGTTAAAAATTATCACGATAGCAAGCTTACTTTTATTGTCGCAGGCAGTCAGGCGCAGGAATATTCTGCTCTTTTTAGAGTTGCGTATGGTTTACAAAAAGAAGTTAAGCTGAAAGAAGAAGATACGGTGATTTTTTCCGCAGATCCTATTCCGGGAAATGAAACTTCCATCTACGAACTTATAGATGAGATTGCCAAGTCGGGAGCGCGGGTAATTTATTCAAGGGTAAGCAATAAATTTCATGTTTCAGGACACGGATCCCAAGAAGAACTTAAACAAATGATTTCTATGGTAAAACCCAAAAAACTTCTGCCTATCGGCGGAGCATTAAGACATATGTTTATTTATAGAGATTTGGCGGAAAGTCTGGGTTATAAGAAAAACGATGTCTTGCTTCTGGAAAACGGCAAGGAAGTTATTTTCCGCGCCAATGGCGTAACTTTAGGCCGCACAATCCCCATAGAAAAAGTTTACGTTGATGAAATTTCCGGAGAAAAAATAGACAGTTTCGTCTTAAGAGATAGACAGAAATTGTCAGAAGGGGGAATAGTAACTTTAATTGTAGAAATTGATTCCTCTAACGGCAGAATTGTCGGCAAACCGGAAATTATCGTCAGAGGCTTTGTTCCTGCATACGATATCAATAGATTAAATTCCAAACTTCTAAACGATTTGCATAAAGTTTTGTCCGGAAAAAAGACGCAAGTTATAAACTGGATTTATATCAGAAAATTAATCGGTGAAACTGCAGAAAGAAGAATTTTTAAGGAACTTCATCGCCGTCCCCTCATCCTCCCCATCGTTCTTGAAGTATAAAAATAAGTCTTAAACTTGTGAACTTATTTTCAAGCGTATATAATAATTCTTATGGGAAGAAGACACTATAGAAGGTCTAAATTCAGGTTCAAGCTGAAGAAAAATACCATTTACTCTCTTTTCGGGTTCGGATTTCTGATCTTGGGATTTATGCTCCTTTTATCTTTCGCCAGAAACAGCAATGTCTTCATTACCATAAACAATAGTTTGGAAACCTATTTCGGCTTCCTTTCTTTTTTCGCCCCTTTTGTTTTCATCTTTTTCGCTTTCCTATTCTTCCGACTTAGAATGTTTTTATCCAGAGTAAATGTGGCCATCGGATTTTTGCTTTTATTCCTATCCATAGAAGCATTCGCCAGAAGCGGGACAGTCGGAGAATATCTTTTCAAATTTTTAAGCGATGTTTTAACGGATGTAGGCGCATATGTAGTTTATTTGGTAGGAATACTTATTGGGCTTATCGTATTCTTTGATACCTCCATAGATCAGATCGTAGAATTTTTGCTTTTAATAGCAAACAATATCTATAGACTTTTTCCAAAAGCTTTATTATCCTTTTTCAAGACTCCGAAAATTCCCAAACTTTCAGATAGGGCAATGACTATCAAAGGCATATCGAAAGATTTCGCAACTCCGCAAAAAGAAATATCCGTAGTCTCAAACTCAATTAAAAAAGAAACACCCATATTGTCAGATAAGCTTGTCAGCAATACTTTATCTTCAGGTGCTATTTGGGAATATCCGCCTTTAACTCTTCTGTCGGAAGCTTCTTCCCAAAAAGCGGAAAGAGGAGATATCAAAAAGATTGCCAGCACCATAGAAAAAACATTGCAGAGTTTTGGTATTGGTGCCAGAGTGGTAGAAGTAAATCTTGGTCCTGCAGTTACTCAATACGCTTTGGAAATTGCTCTTGGTACAAAACTTTCCAAAATAACCAGCCTTTCCAATGATTTGGCTTTGGCAACAGAAGCGCCAACAGGCCAGATCAGGATAGAAGCACCAATTCCCGGCAGAAATCTAGTGGGTATTGAAATCCCTAATCGAAGCCTTGAAGTAGTTACTCTTAAGACCATGCTTGAAGCAAGTGTTATGACCAAGGCAAAATCCAAACTGGTTGTTTCTTTAGGACTAGACGTAAGCGGCAACCCTGTTGTTGCCAATATTTCCAAAATGCCTCATGTGTTAATCGCCGGAACAACCGGCTCCGGCAAATCTGTTCTTATAAATTCATTTATTACATCTTTACTTTTCAGAGCGTCTCCCGATGAATTAAAATTAATCTTAATCGATCCCAAAAGAGTAGAGCTGACCGGCTATAATGGCATACCTCATCTGATGACGCCTGTAATAGTTGAGGTAGAGAAGATACTGGCTGCTTTGAAATGGGCGTTAGATCAAATGGACAAAAGATATAGAACTTTTGCGGAAAGAGGGGTAAGGAATATTGATTCCTATAACGAATTGGCCGGATTTCAAGCCCTTCCCTATATAGTTATTTTCATAGATGAGCTTGCGGATTTGATGGCTTATGCTCCTGTCGAGGTTGAAGATGCGATAGCTCGTCTTGCGCAAATGGCAAGAGCAACAGGAATTCATTTAGTTGTTTCAACACAAAGGCCATCAGTAGATGTCATCACAGGGCTTATCAAAGCTAATATCCCTTGCAGAATTGCCTTCAATGTTTCCTCAATGATTGACTCAAGAGTGATTATTGATATGCCAGGAGCAGAGAAATTGCTTGGAAAAGGGGATATGCTGTATATTCCTCCGGATCAAGCTAAACCGACTCGTATTCAAGGAGCATTTGTATCAGATAAAGAAGTTAAAAAGCTCGTCGACTTCCTCAAATCCAAAAACCCGCCGGTTGAATATACGGAAGAAATTACATCTCAACCGCTTATCCTTAAAAGAGGCTTAAGTTCTGGCGGAGCAGGTGGTAGAGATCCGCTTTTTCAAGAAGCGATCAGAATTGTCTGTCAGTATGATAGGGCTTCAGCATCACTTTTGCAAAGGAGATTATCTATAGGATATGCAAGAGCGGCTCGTATTCTGGATAGTTTGGAAGCGGAAAATGTCGTTGGCCATGCCGAAGGATCAAAACCAAGGGATGTAATGGTTAAAAATGCCGATGAATTTATTGCAGGATTGCAAGAAGGGCAATAAATGATACGCGCCGGACAAAGACTTCATGACGAACGCGTCAAAAAAGAGCTCTCTTTAGAAGATATTTCAAAAGCGACCAAAATTCGGTTGTCATACCTCTTGGCAATAGAAAAAGGGGAATATCAGAAGTTGCCATCCAGTACTTATGCTCAAGGTTTCGTTAGGAATTATGCCAAACATTTAAATTTAAACGAAGAGGAGCTGCTGGGATTATTTCGACGGGAATTTAATGAGGAAAAGATTTTTAGGATTTTACCCGAAGGGCTGGACAGAAAAGAAGAGTTTCCTATTCATGGAGCAAGAATTCAGAACACGCTTGCAGTGGTAATCTCGTTAGCCGTTATCCTTTTTGCTTATATAATTTTTCAATATAGATATGCAATTATCAGTCCTCCTTTGGAAATAAATTTTCCTAAAGAAGGAGCTGTTGTTTCCTCCCAAACAATAACGGTTATAGGCAAAAGCGATTCGAACTCTACGGTTTTTATCAATAACGAGCCATCAATTGTAGGAAGCGATGGAAGTTTCAAAAAAACGATTACGGTATTTAGCGGAGAAACGAAAATAACAATCAAAGCGGTAAATAGTTTTGGCAAAGAAAAAATCATTGAAAGACACATAGAGGTTAAATAAAAATAATTTTTTAAGGATTATGAAGGAAATGGGACGGTTTTAAGTATTGCCAGGATTATTGATATATAATTAAACTATTCTCTAATTAGGATAAGCAGAAAATTTCAGTAAAAATATGCTAGAATTGTTTAGATAAGAATGAAGAATTTTACAGAAAAGAAAACTATACAGGCATTAGTTCAAACAGCAGTAGAATCTTATGCTAATGGTTTTAGGGCGCGCCACGAAGCAGAAGTTGATAATCCTGATGGAATTATCAACATGAAGGTACACAATGTTTTTATTGAAGCGTTGGGAAAAGATATCCAATATTATGCAGCGCTTGTACGTTCATTAGATAGTTCTTTAGGCAATATGTTGGAAGGCTTAGCTATTAATCTCGCAAAACTTTCTTTTGACGTCAAAAACAACGTCGAGGGACCATTAACTGTTATCCAAAGAGAACAGATTGCTAAACTCTTAGAAGAGTATAAGCGTCATGAAAAGAAACCCAAGATTAGTGATTATAGATTATTACGTGCCCAAGTATCAGAAAAGTCTATAAATAGGCGTCACGATAGTGATTACTATCTGATAGACAAAAATACGGATAATCATTATCTAATTGAATTAAAAATTGGAGGAGATCTTGATAATAAAAAAGCGCGTTCGGAAAAGGAGGCAATCCTAGAACAATATGCTATACTTTCTAATACTTTGCCGAAAGATAGGGTAATCAAAATATTCTTTGCAACTGCGTATAATAGATTTGGTGAAGATAAACCATGGCGGCAAGAACGAGTTCGCCAATTCTTCTCAGAGGAAGAATTACTAATAGGTAAAGATTTTTGGAATTTTATTTGTCAATCAGACAAAGGCTATAAATGGATACTAGAGGCATATCGTGAAAGTGCACATTTAATTAAAGATGCCCTAGATTCAATAAAAAAAACTTATTTAGGTTAACTATGCAACCTCTTATCAAATGGCCAGGTGGCAAAACAAAAGAATTTGATTACATCAAGGACATAATCCCCCCTTTTGATAGATACATTGAGCCATTTTTTGGTGGAGGGGCAGTTTTTTTTGAGCTAAAACCTCAAAAAGAAATTATAAACGATATTTGCGAAGAATTAATGGATTTTTACAGATTTATTAAAGGAGAATATGACAGGGAAGATTTAAAAAAAGAATTATATGAATATGTTGAAAATTGGGAAAAAATTCCAAAATATGTAGGCTTATTTGAAAAAAAACTTTTCGCCCTGTATAAAAAATATAAATCAGATAAAATGGATATCCCAGAATTAAAAAAAATAATAAACGATATCTTGAAGAAAGATGAAGTTCGTTTTAATGGTTTATTTTTGAAAAGTTTTTGTCTTGATGAAAAAAATCTCCTAAGCCAAATAATTTCAAATTTAATTTCAAAGATAAGACGAATAAAGGAGATAGAGAAACAAAAAGGTAAATTACCAGAGGGCGACTTGTATAAGAATATTGAAACAGCTTTTCGTAGTGGATTTTATATGCATTTCCGGGATGTGATGAATTTCAATGGAGATAAATACAAAATCAACAAAGCTAAAAAAATAGCAAACTATTATTTTATAAGAGAATTTTGTTATGGTTCAATGTTCCGTTTTAATAGAAATGGACATTTTAACATTCCTTATGGCGGTATTGCCTACAACAAAAAGGATTTTAGGAGTAAAGTAGATTATATATTCAGCAGAGATGTTAAGAGAATATTCACGAATACAAAAATTTTTAATATGGATTTTGAAAAAATTTTTTCCGAGAACAATCTCACGAAAGAAGATTTTGTTTTTTTGGATCCACCATATGATACAAATTTCAGTGATTATGAAAAAAATAGTTTTGATAAAAAAGATCAAGAGCGACTTGCCAATTGCCTATATAAAACAGAAGCAAAATATATCCTTATAATAAAAAAAACGCCTTTCATTAGCTCTTTGTATAAAAATAAAAAAGGTATAAAAATTAATAGTTTTAAAAAAACCTACCTTTATAACATGAGAGGTAGAAACGATAGGGATGCAGAGCATCTCATAATTTACAACTTTTAGGCATGGTAAAAAATGAAAACAAAATTATTCATGGAAATTGTATAGAGGAATTAAAAAAATTTTCCGACAATACTTTTGATCTAATTTTCGCAGATCCTCCTTACTATCTTCAATTGCCTAAGGGTCAAAGATTAAAACGATACGATGGATCAGAAATAATCCCTGTAGATGATGAATGGGACAATTTTGAAAGCTATGAGGATTACGATAGCTTTGCTATTAGCTGGTTAAAAGAGTGCCAAAGGGTTCTGAAACCCACAGGCACGTTATGGGTTATCGGTATGTATCACAATATTTTTCGAGTAGGCAAAATTATGCAGGATTTAGGCTTATGGTTTTTAAATGATGTAATCTGGGTAAAAATCGGAGCCTTGCCGAACTTGAACGGACGGAGATTTACGAATAATCACGAAACTTTATTATGGTCAGTTAAAAACAAAAATTCAAAAGGATATACTTTTAACTATGAATTTTTGAAAAAATTGAATGGTGGTAAACAGATGAAGGACACCGATTGGGTTTTTAACATCTGTAACGGTTTGGAAAGACTAAGAGATAAGAATGGAATAAAACTACACCCAACTCAAAAACCACTTAAGCTTATTCAACGGATATTGCTTGCGTCAAGCAAAAAAAGGGATCTCGTATTAGATCCATTTTTGGGAAGCGGTACGACTGCTATTGTTGCGACTGCTTTAGGTAGACGATGGATTGGAATTGAGAAAGAAGAAAAATATGTTAAGGTAGCCGAAAAACGACTGAATGATTATTTAAAGAGTCGGAAATAGGAAAAACGGATAAAAAATTGATGAGGAAGTTTACAGATTCTACAACCTAACTTCAGCAAAAATTGAAACATATTAGATAAATGCTTTTTCCGCATTTCATTTGTAAGAACGAAAGATGTAGTCCGTATCATTTATTTATGATTGACAGGAAAATTTCTTAATGCTATGGTATTAATACCATGGCAGATCCTGCTCAAATTATTTTATTTGTCGTAATTGGTATCCTTGCGGTTGTACTTCTGGCTTTGGGTGTTCAGGTATTTTTTATTCTTCGGGAACTTCGCCAAACAGTTTCCAAAGCAAATAAAGTCTTGGATGATACAGGGGCAATAACAGAAAGTGTTTCCAGGCCGCTTTCCAGCCTTTCTTCCTTGGCTATGGGTATAAAAGCAGGAAGCAGAATTATGAATTTTTTCAAAAGAGAGAAAAAAATTAGTCATCATAAGGAGTCAGGAAATGGAAAACAATAATTCCGGAAATAAATTTTTCAGCGGTTTTTTATGGGGTGCTATCATCGGCGGGGGGCTGGTATTTTTACTAAGCACAAAAAAAGGAAAGAAACTCCTGCAACTCATTTCCGATAAGGGGTTGGAAGGATTGTCGGGTTTGATATCTGACAATGAAATTATGGATGACGAATATGATGAAGATGAAGAATTGGAAGAATCAGCCTCGCTAAGCAGGGCTCCCGTAGATAAGCCAGCGGACAAAGGAACAAATGGGGAAACCAAAATTAAAAGATTTTTTAAGGGGATATCCAAGAAGCTCTAATAATCTTTTCTCTAAAGACCGTACTTTCTGATATTTGCGTTGTGTTCCTCAAGAGTTTTTGCAAAATGCACATTTCCTTTTGGATCATGGATATAGTAATAATAATTTGTTTTTTGCGGATTTAATGCAGCTTTTATAGCTTCTAAGCCGGGATTTGCAATAGGGGCTGGCGGTAGCCCTACGTTTATGTAGGTATTGTATTCTGAATTGATTTTTTTATCCTCAATTGTCGGAACGCTCCACCATTGCCCTGAAGATTTTCCTTTAATATATTGTAAGGTAGCGTCAATATCCAGGGACATCCCAGCATCTAACCGATTAGTAATTACAGATGCGATAATTGGTTTTTCGTCATCTCGTAAAGCTTCTCTCTCAATTAAAGACGCCATGATAGTTATTTTTGTTATTCTTGGATCGTTTGAAGGCAGATTAACACTTTGGATTTTTGCATAGAAATTATTTCTCATAATGTTTATTATTTGATCGATAATGGCATCTTTGGGAATAAGATAGGTATCGGGGAAGAGATATCCCTCATTTGCCCTAAGTGCAATTCTCCACGAAGGTTTAAAGCTTGGTATTTTTTCCTGCAGAATATCTGCTATTTCATCCGAACGTTTGCCTTCGGGAATAGTCACCCAAATATCAAGCGTGCCGTGAGTTAAATTTTCTGCAATTTCTTTAACATCCATAGATGGGCTTAATCTAAAGTCTCCGGCTTGAATTTTTCCTTCGAATTTCCCAAATCTCGTATAGAGAAAAAAGACAATACGGTTCTTAATAAATCCCTGTGTTTCCAGCTTATTGGCTATTTCTTTTAACCCCGATCCTTTTTCAATAACAAAGATATTTCTAGTTGTATCTTTAGGATTTGCCGGCAGCAATCCATTTTCCCACCAAATTATTCCTCCTACTACTAAAATAATAAATAATGTTATTATGGCAATTAACCTTTTCATTCTATTTCGTAGAGCGGAAATGTTCCTACTTCTTTTCCTGCTCCCTTGAGATTATACACATTTTCAGTATAAAGCGTACAAATTGTTTCTCCTTTTCTGACAATATCCTTTATTTTTTTGTCAAGATAGATTCCGGCTCCTTTTTGTTGAGGCGCTCCTAATAATTTAGCAATTATAGTTATATTTTTACTATTGAGAGCTCTTACCGTACCGTTTTTTGAAGACTTTAGTTTTAAAGAATATTTACCTGGATTTAAATGTTCACTATTGATATTGGGATTTCCGCCTTGTGCTGAAATTATTTCCTTCATTTTTTTCAAAGCAAGACCATTTTGCAGAATTTTTGTTGCCCAGCCAAAACAATTTCCAAAATTTTTCTTAACATCTTCCTGCAGTTTGCTTGAAGAATCTTTAAGGCATAAATCTAAAAGATTAGCCGCTAAATTTATACTTCTTATTTCTAAATCAAGCGGACGATTGGATTTTTGCTCAAGCACCCGAAGAGCTTCCCGGGTTTCCAATATCGGACCAATACCTTTTCCTGCAGGTTCGTCCGTTCGATGCACCAAAACACGAATTTTGATATTGAACCTTTTTGCTAAATACTCAAACTTTTCTTTTATAATTTGCGCGTCTTTTAAAGTTCTTACTTTTACCATATTGCCATAGGGAAGATCTATGACTACATGATTTGATCCGAATGCTATTTTTTTAGCCATAATGGAGACTAAAATTTTGTCGTAACTTTCAAAAAAAAGCGGTTTTTCAACCTGTATTAAGACATCATCCGCAGGGGCAATATTGAAGCTTCCGCCCCAAACTATGCAGGCATTAGTTTTCTTAACAATTTTATAGATTTCATCTCGGGAAAAAGTTACAGGAGATAGAACTTCCATGTCATCAGCGGTTCCGTCAGGCGTAGTTATCGCCCTTGAAGAGCTTTTGGGAATTGTAAAACCGGCCGCGGCGACTATAGGAACTACTATAAGCGTAGTTCTGGTTCCAGGGACTCCGCCGATTGAATGTTTGTCCGCAACAATTCCTTTAAAGCTTAATTTTTCTCCTGTTTCCACCATTGCTTTGGTAAGGTAATATAATTCTTCCTTGGTAAATCCTTTGGAATAACCTGAAGCAGCAAAATACGTAGTTAAAACATCGCCAAGCCTTTGTTTGGCGATCTGATCCATAATAGAAAATATTTCTTTATAGGTTAATTTTTTACCAATCAATTTTCTCCTAATAGCATTAATAGCCCTTTGTTCTTCTCCCTCGTTATGGTCAATTTTTTTCGTTGTCATATTTAGATACTCTCAATATTTGCTTTTATTATCAATCTTTTCCACGTAGTTCCCGGAGGAGTACAGGTAACAAGAGTCAAATGAGAATTGTTATAATTCTGTGAGAATATTGACGTGTCGTTTGGATCTACGACGGTAATATTATATATCTTATACGCGTAAGTTACACCGTTTACCGTAGCGTATATTTTGTCTCCAAGTTTAAGCTTGTATAAAGTTGCAAAAATTGTCGTGTAATCTTTCGGATTAAAAAGCTGCGGTAAGGTTGAGTGGCCGAAAATTACAGAATTGCCATTATCTCCGGGGATAGCAGTCCCCTCGTAATTTACCAAATGTTCTTTAAGATTGTTATCAAGAGTTGAGACTGAAGCGTTTTGTATTCCAAGAATTGGGATAGAAAGACTATACGAAGATACCTTTGGCACACTTTTTTGCTTTAAAAAGCTGGAATTATAATTAGGAAACCAATTCTGGGCATTTGTGTAATCAACGCCGGCTATGATATTGCCGGCTTGAGAAATAAGGCTTTGCACCATAGAAGGATTTACTACTTTATTTTGAGGAATTGGCGCAGTTAAAACTTGTGACGCGAACACCGGAGCAAAATATAATTGCCAAGAAATAAGAGGAAAAAAGATATAAGATGCTATCCCAAATCCTGCAATCAGTATACCTAAACTTACAAATCTTAGTATGACTTTTAATCTATTTTTATTTCCTTTGTCTTTAAAATAATATTTACTCATTAGCTTTAATTACGATATTAATATTTCCAGCAGTTCTGGGAAGGTTTTTAGGAAAGAATGGAATATTAGGGGAACTTGTAATTGCAACATCCGATACTTGAGATATCGACAAAAACTTACTTTCTGCTTCTTTATAAGAAATCCCTTTTACTTGAGATATTATTTTATTGGTATCTATTTTTGGTAATAACAAAGCTTTAATGTTAAGAGTAGCATTTACTTCTTTATTGCTTTTAACCTTAATCTCTTTAACATCAACTTTAATGTTGTCGTAATTAATAGCGGGTGCATTCGGTATCTTATTTGTCAGTATGGATTTCGCAAGGGTAGTTAACTCATTTTTTGAAAAAGTTAATCCTTGATAAGCAACTTCTCCTTTTAAAGTTACAGTTGCAGCCTCATCTCCAATATCTTTATCTAAAACTTTTTTGCTAATTGTTTCATCAATAAAGGTAGGCAGTAAATTTTTATCGCTTGACAGGTTTTTCGAAAGATCATCTCTAGCGCTTTGTTCCTGTGTTTTCAGAAGTTCGGACGTTAATTTATCTACGTCGTTTTTGGAAACAACAGTTACTTGCTTTTTCGTTCCGCCTGAAAACGGATTATCATTCTTAGCAGCAATAGATGTGTTGTTTCCAATTGAAAATTTAGTATTCGACGGTAAATTATATTCCGTACCGATTTGAGAAGCCGTAATATTTGCATTTGTTTTTCCAGGCGTAGTGCCTGCAAATACATCTCCGGAAGCGGACGCTAAAGAAATGCCACTATCCAACGTAAATTCCAAATCATTGGAAGATGTTAATATTGTTCCTGCGGCAAGACTGCTTGCTGAAAGAGAATTATTGAATATGGTAACTGCGCCTTTTGATTTAGTTCCTATATCTTTTTTTCCTGTTGCGGGAATTGAAGTTTGAGCATCTTTAGAGACCGTTACGAATTCTCCTGAAATAACATTATTCGCAAAATTAGTAGAAGAAGTTGAAGAAAAAACAATATCTTGATTTTCACTAATTATTTTCGGGTCAACCCTTACAATAATCGTTGCCTTCACCCCGAAAATATAGAAAAAGAACAATCCTGTTATTAAAGTCAAAATTCCAAGAAAAGTAAGAATAGTTTTTCCGCCGAAAAGAGAGGGGATATGCAAGGAAGGTCTTTTTGCTAAGCTTTTTTTTATTATTTTCAGCAATCCGAAAACGAAGTTCTTTATCCCCATGAATAGAGAAGACGCATTTACGGACAAAGGTGAGTATGATACTTCTTCTATTCTTTCTGCAATAATTTTTTCTTCAAGTTTTGGTTCTTCTATAATTTTTTTTGGCAAAGTTTTTACAACATCCTGATCCTTGACAAATCCAAAATACTCTATAGGTTTTGCAGCAATTTCTTCTCTTGGTGCCTCTATGCCTTCTTCCTTTGGTGGTTCCTCCCTTGGCTCTTCGGGTTTGGCAACTTCTCCTAGATCTTTTTCTATTTTAAATTCTTGGCGTTCTTCTTTCCTAACAATTTCGTCAAGGACTTCAAAACCCATTTGGGATGCTGCGCCAAACAGTACGGCCTTAGCATCAAACCCCGAAGGTAAAGTTGTTATTTGAGGAAGATGCAGAAAAGGAAGACTTCTGCTCCATTGATGTCCTATGAATTCTTGGACTATATCGTCTGAACTTTCAAATATAATAATTCTTGATGGTAAAATATCCGAAGATGTAAAATGTTTAAGCAAAGAATCTACTGTAAAAGCCAGTGATTCATGGATTTCCGATACTTTTGTTTCTATGATCCGTCCTGCCCTGATAAGGGAAACCGTGACAAACTTTCCCCCGGGATCTATAAAAATGGCAGACACAGGTGCTCCTTCTTCTTTTTCAAGCAAATGACACACTGCTTCCGAAACTATCAAAAATCCTATCGGAGTAAGGCCTAATTCGTCGCTTATTTTTTTTAATTTCAGAAGATAATCTTTTTTTATCCTGTTATTTTCTACCCAATCTTCTTTTATCCCAAAAATAGTTTTTAAAGCTTGCGTGTTATTGGGTAATGATTGTTCGGCTTGAGAAATTGCTTTGTCCAATGCATCCAGCATTTCCTCCGGAGAAATTTTTTCAATAGAATCGTTAAAATATTTTTCTTCGTTTCCAACTATTTTAACTTTTCTATCTAATTCTTCGAAAATGACGGCATTTACTTTTTCGTTTTTAAGAACCAAAGCAAGGAAGTAAGAGCAGTTGCTCTTTTTATTGAAAAACGGAAAAAAAGGTATTTTCATATTTCGATTTCCTCAATATGACCCTGAGCAAAGTCGAACGGGTCATAGTTAGCCGACTAAAGCATATAAACGACGGTATCCTTTGCCGATATTTTCCTGTTTTATTATCTTAAACCTTTTGATTTTTGAAGTAAAATCCACATGCGGTCCTCCGCAGAATTCGGCCGAGTACGGCCGTCCTGAGGAGCTTTGCGACGAAGGACCAATAAAATATATCTTAACTTGCTCCGAATATTTTTCATCAAAAAGTCCAATTGCTCCTATTTCTTTCGCTTTTTTAAGCGGCATAATTTCAAAGTGAACAGGTAAATTTTCTTTTATTTTTTCATTGACAATATCTTCTATTTTTTTAATTTCTTCATCAGTTATTTTTTTGTCATGATTGAAATCAAACCTAACTCTTTCCTCTGTGATATTGGATCCGGATTGGAAGACATTTTTCCCCAAAACATCCCTAACTGCTTGGTGGAGAAGGTGAGTGGCAGTATGTCCCATGATGGTCTTTTCCAAATGATCAGCCAACCCCCCTCTAAACTTCTTCTCGGAGCCTTTTCGCGAGATATTTTGATGGCGTTTAATTTCTTCTCTTAAGTCTTCAACGTCCACAAATAAACGTTTTTCTTGAGCTAGCTCTATAATCATATCCACCGGAAATCCAAACGATTGAAATAAATTAAACACTTCCTTTCCTGTTAGGGTTGCTTTATCTAAGTCTTCTTTAGCAAGAAGTCCAAAGATATCAATGTTATCTGGAATTTCATGGCGGCGATATATATCTCGAAACATTTCTTTTTTATCTTCTATCTGCATAATTTTTGAATAGAGGTCTGTTTTTATTGGTACTTTTGTTTCGAATATCTTTTCCGATCTCTTAAGTCCTTCTTCAATAACTTGGGCAAATTTTTTCTCTTCTTCGCTAAATAAATCTTTAATAACCTTTTCTTTTTTTACAAGATAAGGATCTGTATCTGAATAATTTTTGATAATTGCAGAAGCAATCTCGGGGGTAAATATTCCCCCAATTCCTAATAGTTTTCCATATCGAATCGCTCTTCTTAAAAGTCTTCTTAAAACATAGCCCTGTTCTTTATTCGATGGGACAACGCCGGCTGAAGCAATAAACACAGAAGCAGTTAAATGGTCGGCGATAATTTGCATAGCCCTACCGTTTGCTGCATAATTTTTTCCTGTTATTTTTTCAACAGTTTTAATTATTGGAGAAAAAAGCGAAGTTTGGAAAATGTCTTGTTTGTCTTCAATTGCCGATAATAATCTTTCAAGTCCTCCCCCAAAATCCACATTTTTTTGCGGAAGTTCTTCAAAACCGTTTTCAATTTTTTTATATTGCATGAAGACGGAGTTACCAATTTCCGTAAAACGTCCGCAATTACAATTCGGATGGCATTTATCTCCAAATTTTTTATCATGCTCTACGTTTGTAAATTCATAAAATACTTCAGCGTCCGGTCCTCCGGGTTCACCAGTAGGCATATTTTTTGGTCCGCCTGCTCTAGACCACCAATTTTTATAAATGTCGTATAGAAAAATTCTTTCATTAACTTTGGCATCAATCCCTTTTTCTTTGAAAAGTTTTTTCCAAATCTCAATACTCTCTTCGTCTTTTGGTATTTGATTATTGCCGACAAAAGCTGTTACGAAAAGTTTTTCAGGATTAAGTCCCAAGCCCTCTTCCTCGCTTGTCAAAAATTCAAAAAACCACGGCAATTGTTCTTTTTTAAAATAGTTTCCCAAACTCCAATTTCCAAGCATTCGGAAAAATGTTGTATGGCGGTTATCTCCGACTTCATCAATATCCTGTGCTCTAAAACAATTCTGCACGTTAACCAATCTTTTTCCGGCGGGATGAGGTTCTCCCAAAAGATAGGGGACTAAGGGTTGCATTCCCGATGAAGTAAAAAGAGTAGTTGGATCATTTTCGGGAATCAAGGGAGCATTGGAAATTCTTTTATGTCCTTTTTTCTCAAAAAAAGAAATATATTTGTCAATAATTTCTGTAGCCGTCATCTTAATCTAAATTATACCACGAAGCCCAAAAGATATCTTTTGGAAATCTGAATTTTCATATTCATTTGACATAAAGATATATATAATATAAAATTCTCCCGCTATGGAAAACAATCGAGTTTCAATGCCCAATCCAGAACAATGGAAAGATAGGCGAAGGGAAATTTTGAGTACAAATTTCAAAATCTGGATTGCAAGTTACAGCAAGGGGGATTTTGAAAGCGCAAGGGACGATGTGTCTGCTTTATATGAAATTGCAAAAAAATGGAATGTAAGTCCGGAAACACTTGCTTCAGTTCTTATTACGAAATCTTGGTCAGAGTATTATGTTGATAAGAATGGTAAGACACGAACTAATACTTCATACCTTAGCGCCCAAGAAGGATTAAGGAAACTTCAGGGCTTAAAGAACACCCTCATTGTCTATGAAATGAGATCTTCGCTTTTTGAAGTTGCTGGCTTATGCCAAGCATATTTAGTAGATGAAAAAGATGCAGAAGCAGAGCCATTATTTAGACATTCTGTTGAAGAGGCAAAAAAGTCCGGATTTAAAACCGTTATCGGAGAAGCAAAAAATGGGTTTGCTTTATGGTTAATTTCTCCCAAACAGAAACGTTTCGAAGAAGCGATACCTCTTTTTGAAGAAGTAGCTAGAATCCAAAAAGGAGAAAATAATAAATGAGGAGAAGGCCACGCTCACAATAATCTCGTTGTCTGCTATAACGAAACAAAACAATTTGAGAAAGCTATTGAGGAAGCAGATAAAGCTTTAGAGCTGTATGCAGATCCAAATTTAAATCACTCCTTTTCCGCGCGTTTTAGAAAAAGTCTTGCATTGCGAAAGTTAGGAAAAGAAACAAAAGATAAGAAATATTTTAAACAGGCTTTGGCAATTTATGAAGAGCATAAAAGACTGCGAGAGCAAGATGTAAAATTTTCCAACCAAGAAAAAGAAGGGTTAATTAGGAATGAGGACGCAAACATTTCCAACACTCAAAAAGAAATGCAGGAATTAGGGTTAATCTAATCTTCAAAGTTTTACTACGATAATACGTATTATTATAGTGGCAGTAGGTTATTTGCTATAATTATTTCATGAATAAAGCTTTTATTTTTGATATGGATGGGGTTATTGTAGATAGTGAAAAGACTTGGAGAAAGTATGCAAGCGATTTTAAAGAAAAGTTGTTTGGTAAAGAATTAAGTTTAAAAATTGGTAGCCTGATTGGCGTAAGTGTCAATTCTTCATACGATAAAGTAAAAGCATTTGGTTTCAAAATGAAAAGGGAAGAGTTTCAAAGTATTTTTGATAAAACAGCATTTCACATGTATGATTTGGCAAATATAACAGTAGGAATCGATACGTTGGTGGATTTTCTCATTAGGAATAATTTTAAACTGGGTATTGTTTCATCATCTGCTACAAGTTGGATCCGTAAAGTTTTACAACGATTATCATTTGCAGATAAATTTGAAAGTATAATATCTCTTAACGAAAGACTCGATCTTAAACCAAAACCAGATCCTGACGGATACGTTGAAACAATGAGGAATCTTGGTTCTAAGCCTAATTCGACAATTATTCTTGAAGATTCTAATTCTGGAATTACGGCTGCAAAAGCATCGGGAGCATTCACGATCGCATTCACGCAAAATTTAGTAGATGGTTACAAGCAAATAGAAGCAGATGCAAAAGCAAATAATATGGAAGAAGTTATTGAGATAATCAAAGATTATTCTCTACGAAATTAAATTTTCCTGTGGCGACCCCTGGGGTTGACCCTCGAATACAGCTTAATTTTCTGATATGCTTAATCTGTGATTGTTATTAAAAAGACCTCGGATGTAAAATCTGCATTATTAATTGCTGAAAAACTGCATGGAACATATTTCAATGACCAAGGAATTAAGGAAATGACTGATACGTTGAAGAAAAGAGAATTCTACGGAGCTTTTGAAGGAGAAAGAATGCTTGGATTCATTGCTTTTAAAGAAGTTAATCCGGAAGTCATTGAAATAACGTGGATAGCAGTAGATCCTGATAATCATAATCAGGGAATTGGAACAGAGTTACTAAACAAGGGTCTTCAGATGCTAGGCAAAGATTACAAAATTTGTGAAGTAAAAACTTTATCCGAAGAAGAGCCAGACGAAGGATACCGAAAGACAAGAAAGTTTTATCAAAAGCTTGGTTTTATCCCCCTAGAAACTATTAATTCTTATCCGGGTTGGGAAAAAAATAGTCCTTGTCAAATACTTATAAAGCCTTTGGAGTAGTTTTTAACGTGCCTTTTTGAAAAAATTTTTTGTGCGGTGACCCCAGGAGTTGAACATAATAAAGTGAATTTTATTCCTACTTCTGGGTAATCATTACCTTGTGTCGCATCCAGTAGAATATGGATGCGTACAATTTAAAACAAATTCCTTCTAAAACACATATACGGAAATACTTAAGGAAAATCTTGTTTGGTAAAAATGTATTCTGTCCTACATGTAAAACATACAAGATTAAAGCAGAGGGAAATAGATATTGGTGTCCTAAATGCAGAACTAGATTTTCCCTGCTGTCGCATACGTGGTTAAAAGGTTTAAATCTTCCTTTACAGACGCTTTGGATTCTTCTTTGGGCATGGACACAGCAAATACCGGTTAAACAAACGCAGGGTATCAGTTGCCTTTCCCCCTTGACACACATATAAATAGTATGGTATAAATACTTACTTTGTATATTTCCATATAAAGGTAATG
>CAYPUE010000004.1:22804-33815 GCA_964414015.1 uncultured Gammaproteobacteria bacterium | reverse complement strand
TGCGCTGCAATTTTATCCCATACTCTTAAATACGAAATTATGGGCTTTGAAATAAGCCTAAAATAGGGATTCTTAAAGTAATCATCATAAGCGCTCCATAGATATCGGGTTGGAGTAAGACAATAACAAATATGCAAAGTTCTAGGTTTGATGATAATTCCTTTTGCCGCTTCGCTGGTTACGGATATCACTAAATCGTATTCATCAAAAGAAAAACTTTCAAAAGCCAAAGGCATAAGCGTTGCATATAGCTCGTGGCGGGTAGCAAATGGAAAACTTTGCAAAAAGGATGTCCGAACATCGAAAACTTTCGCCCACGAAGCCCTCTTCTTATCATAAACAGAAGTATAGAGCGGCGCATCCGGAAATAACTTATGCAGAGCTAATAAAACTCTTTCCGCTCCTCCCCACTTATTCACCCTGTCATAAACCAACGCAACTTTCACAAATCAATTATATCAGTCTTTAGCTCTTATTTCTCTCCACTATGATGATACGTATTATCGTAGTGACTTGTTGGGACGTAAAACGTAACGAACCTATGCTCTAGGAAGAACGCCTTCTTGTATTCTAGTTCTTTCGAAATATTCTTTTCTTGCTTTTTCCGCAACTCTTTGAAAATCTTCCAACGTATTTAAAAAAGGTTTGTAATTTTTACCCTCAACTTCCCTATCTATTTCTTGTCCCTCGCGAAAACCTTCTGTTTGAATATCTACTTCTTCCTCATCCGTTGTTAGTGCTTTTGCTTTTATATCTTTATACCACCCAAAATCAACCAGCTCCCAATCCCTAACTAGTTCTCGCTCAAGTGGAGTCAATTTCCAAACAGTTCCTACTACTTCATCCGTTTCTTCTCCTGGCTTAATAATATACGTCTCAAAATTATCAGACCAACTTTCTTTTAGAATTTGTTTGGGGGAAACTGCTACTGGAGAATTAGGGAAAACTGAATCTGGAACCTGGCTCATTTTTTGAATACAAAGCTTAAAACCTCGCAAAACTCCCGGTTGCCCTACAAGATTTTTACTGCCGGTGATGGCTTCCATCATCTCCCGCTGGCTATTCGCCCCATAACCAAAATACAAAATTTTATTCTCCATATTTTCAGTATACTATAAATATTACTGTTCGATCTCTATTCTGACTTGCTTTCTTTAATTCTTAAAAGTTCTTGTTCTGCCATTTTTGCCGCCGTAGGCAATCCAAAGCCCTCTTGACGAATTTTCCATATATAAGCTATTTTAAACGCATCTTCCGTAGAGAATATTCTGGCTTTTTTTGCTCCGCGTTGAACAATGTCAGGATGAATATGTCCTTTTCTCTCCCAATAATAAAGATTTTCCTTAGTAAGACCAGGCAGGGAACGGGTAAGCTTCACTGCTGTATCCATACCAACAACGAACCCAGAGCCAGATTTAATAGCTTCTAAAATTTTTCTAAAAACATCATCAACCCCTTGAGTCTCCCGTTGGCTTGAGATAACAGGAAGATTATTGAGAGTTATATCTGCTAACTGGGGCAATACTGGTGTTCTTTGCGGACCCATAGCCATTCCCAATAGTTTAATCCTTATGCTATCGTTCCCAGAATTGTTTAAAAAATTATTGACAATTCCAAGAATCTGTCCCCCACTTTCTGCTTCGACTTGCAAATCTATTCTTACATAGAAATTCTTTTCCCTTTCCATAATAAAACTCTAAGGCTTTACTTTTAGCCTTATAGTTTGTATACTATAAACTATGACGCAAGGTCAAAGTCAAGTCAATCTTTTAACTATTCAACCATTTGCTGAAATTTGCAGAACAACTCCTAGAACTCTTAGGTTTTATGAGAAAAAGGGACTATTCAAACCTGCTGTAATTGACCCATCCAACAGTTATCGTTTTTATAACCCAAGACAAGCTCGAGATTTTTTAAAGATTAAGCTTCTACAAAACTTTCATGTTCCCCTAAAACAGATTAAGACTAATTCTGTCGAAACGACATTATTAAATAGATTAAAAGTTCTGAAAGAAGACATCCAGAAAAAAGAAAAAGAATATAAATTCTTGGAAAAAATAAAAACTTTTCTATTCAAGGACGACAATTTTAAAAACGTTTTTCAAACTAAAAGTTTTGGATCATATATGTTATTCCGCATGACAGTTGAACACGGTGAATATGCAAAAATCACTAACTATATAAAAACTCTTCTGAAAGAAGCAAGAAAATTAAAACTACAATGCGAAAATCGAGCAATAGTATTTTACTTAAACTCTGCCTATAATCCTAAAAATACCCCACTTGAAATCGCTCTTGTTCTTCGTGGCTCAATCCCAAGGATTGACGCACGGAAATTGCCAGATAATTTTTATTTCAAAGAGTATCCCAAAACAAAAGCACTGGCTTTCGAATATAATGGCCCTTACGAATATTTAATTTTGGTATACCAAAAACTCTTTAATTATTTAGAGAAAGAAAAAATATCCCTTAAAAGTCCAGGGTTTGACATTTATAAATATTGTCCATTAAATACAGTGTCCCAATACGATTATCAAACCACGATTGGATTTCCCATCTAAATTTCTATATTCATTTTCCTGCTAATATTCAATAATTTAGCTAGAGGAAGACCGACTACGGTATAATAATCTCCGGCAATTTTCCTGACAAATATGGCGCCTCTGCCTTGAATTCCATATCCTCCTGCTTTGTCCAAAGGCTCACCCGATATTACATAATCGTCAATTTCTTTAGTGGATAAAAATTTAAAATATACTTTTGCAATATCGCACGCGGATAAAATTTTTTGCTTATCTTTTTCTTTTCTAATAAGCGCTATCGCTGAGAAAACTTGATGCATTTTACCGCTTAAGAAATTAAGCATTTCTTTCGCATCTTTTTTGTCTTTGGGTTTTCCTAAAATTTTATTTTCGCATACAATCAAAGTATCTACACCAAGAAATATTCCATCTCCTAATTTACTTGCTACATCCAAAGCTTTGCCTTTAGCATTATCTACGATCAATCTTTTAACGTTTGGCACAGTAACGTTCTTTAGGTTTTGAGTTTCTTTGAATTGGCTTGGAACAGATTCAAAATGAGCTCCGATTTGCTTTAGGATCGCTATTCTTCTGGGCGACTTTGAAGCAAGAATTATTTTTACTTTTGTCATTCTATATTAAGATTCCGAAAGAGCTTCGTTATATACATTTAACGTTTCTTTTGCCATTTTCTCCCAAGAAAAAAGCTTAACTCGTTTCAAACCTTTTCCTATCTTCTTACTTAAATAATATATATTATTTAAGTAAACATCTGTCATCTTTCGAGCAATATCTTTAATATCGTACGGATCGAAATATATTGCCGCATCTCCACAAGTTTCTTTTAGAGACGGTATATCTGCTGCCAAAACCAAACATTTATTTCTCATTGCTTCCAAAGCAGGCAGGCCAAATCCCTCCATCAAAGACGGCATTATAAGTGCCAATGCATTTTTATAAAGTTGAGAAAGTTCTTCATCAGTTGCTTTGCCAAAAAATAGAATATTTTTTTCAAGCTTCATGTTTATTACTTTTTCTTTTAATCTTTTATAAAAGAAGTTTTCTTTTCCGACCAAAACCAAAAAGATGTCGGAATTTTTCCTACTTAAAAGGCTGAAAAATGCATCAATTAATCTTTCTAGATTTTTATGAGGATACGCATTACCAACCGACAGGAAATATTTATCATTTAACATTTTCCATTTTCCATTTATTTTTGATTTTTGATATTTGATATTTGATATTCTTTCTTCTACGCCTTCGTATGTTACTGTTATTTTACTAGAGTTAATCCCTAAATGATCAATAATTTCCATTTTCGTTGCGTTTGAAACTGTAATAATTTTCTTGGCTTTCTTGGCAGCTTTTTTAATTATGTATTTGTAGCCTAATATCTTTAGAGCGTAAATCGGCAAAGGAAGAGTTGATGCTTTACCTGTAGGAAAATGGTTAATAATAAGATCATGAATAGTTATGATGAAAGGTTTATTGTAAAAAATCGGAATTGAGAAATATGGGAAATGAACAAGATCTAAATTTTCCTGATTAAGAATTGAGGGAAATTTTATCTGTTCTGCCAAAGTATGCCACCGAATATCAGCTCTAACTATTTGCCATTTATCATTTGTCATTTGGGAAACAACGTTTTCATAATCTTTTGATAAAACAAACAAAGTATAGATATTCTTCTTATCTATCTTGGCTAAATTAGAAACGAGGTTTCTTGTATATCGCCCCACTCCTGATTCATTCCAAAGCCGGCAATCAATTCCAATTCTCATAATTTGAAACTATAAAGATGAAGATTTTTCTTTAATACTTATTCCTGCAAATACCAACCAGGTTAGCCATTTGGGATAAATCTTTTCGTAGTGTTTTTTGTAGAAGATTTTCATAGCATCAAATCTTGCTTTGGTTGCTCTTTTTTTGGTTTCCAAATCTGCAGTACTAATATTCTGCGAAATCTTCTTAATTCCTCCGGCAACTCCTTTGTAGTGCAATATCGAAGCTTGCGGGACGAAGTATATCTTCCAGCCTTTTTGTTTTAGCATGTAACAAAAATCTAAATCTTCTCCGTAAAAAAAATAATCTTCATCCCACCAGCCAATTGCTTCTCCGGCTGAACGCCGAACCAACATAAATGCTCCTGCACACGCATCTATTTCATGCGCTTTCCCAAAATCCATCCATCCCAAATTGTACCCGTTAAATAATTTTGACTTGGAAAATATTTTTGAAAGTCCGGAAAAATAGGAAAACGAGTTCCAGGGAGTAGGAAAACCCCGATGGCTCGCATCATCAATTTCTCCATTTGGCATTATGACTTTGCAGGTGGATGCTCCGACATCTTTATGTGTATCCATAAACTTAATCATTTTCCCAACTGTATCTTTTCGCATGAGAGTGTCGGGATTTAAAAATAAAAGGTAACGGCTTTCCTGCGAAGCTTTTATTCCCTGATTATTCGCTTTCGCAAACCCCAAATTTTTTTTGTTTACAATAACTCGTAAATTTGAGATTTGAGATTTGAGATTTGAGATTTCCGACGGCGACCCGTCGGATGATGCATTATCAATAACAATCACTTCATAAGTAATTCTTTTCAAGATAGACTTTTCAATAGAATCTAATAAATTCTTTAAAAAAAACTTAGTATTGTAACTAACAATTATTATTGATAAATCAATCATTTCGTAACTGCCTCCTTATAAACCGCTTCTAATTTTTTAATAATTTTTTCCCAAGTGTAATTTTCCTCTATGAATTTCCTGGCGTTATTTGCGATATCTGCATAAGCCTTATTATCTGTTAGAATTTCTATTGTTCTTTTTGCAAAATCCGATGAAGTTTCTGCAAGAATAATTTCTCTACCTTCTTTCGCATTAATTGAATTACCAAGTTCTGTTGTGACAACAGGCACTCCGCTTGCCATTGCCTCCAAAATTTTAAAACTTGTTCCTCCTCCAACCCGAATTGGCGCTAACAATATATCTGCTTTTTGGTAAATTAAATTAGTATCTGCAGGAGCATTTTCTTCAAAAATAACATTTTCATCTCCCAAATTTTTAATCTCTTGCGGAATTCTCTTCCCAACTATCCAAAGTGTTAATTTTGATTTTTGTCCCGCCACTTGCGGGATGATTTTTGATTTTATTTCCGGCCATATTTCTTTTAAAATCCACTTCGCCGCATCCCTATTTTCTATCCATTTAAAATCCCCTATAAACAAAATCCTCTTTTCTATTTTGTTAATTGTTAATTGTAAATTGTAAATTGTAAATATTGCGAGGTCTACTCCGTTCGAGACAATCTTAATATCTCTTGTCCCCATCATCTCTTTATCCTGGCTTGATACCGCAATTAATTTTTTCGCCCTATCCCAAGCTTTTTGCTCTTGATATTTTATTTTAGCAATATCTAAATATAGGAATGGTTTTACGAAAAAGGGTGCATTTCTGGCAAAACGCTCGTAAACTAAATATTCAATATTATGTTCTGCTAGAACAATAGGAATTTCGGTCTGGGGTACATTTTGAAGAATGTAAAAAGTTTCAGCGTGAATTAAGTCAAAATCCGTACTGCTTAATAATTCGCCAATCTTGTTTCTCATATCATTATTCGCGTGTCCAACTGTAAGAAATGGGTTCATGGAAAAACCTGATGTTAATATATTTTGCCAAGACCATTGCTTTTTTCTGTCAACTGTTATTACCTTTTCGCAAATCTTTTCCATTTCCAAAACGTCTTTTTCTGTTTGATAATCTCTTTTCTCGCAAACAAGAGTTATTTTATGTTTTCCGGATAAACCTTTTATGAGATTGTACAAGCGGATGTGCCCGCCGGAATAAAGAGGATAGGGCAAAAATGATGAAACAAGCAATATTTTCATCTTAGTTCTTTTTCTGTTCCAGTAAGCCTTGCGGGGTTGGCTTATTAAGATCGAATATTGCGTACGTGGCTGTTATGGCTACCGGTTTAAATAACGTTTGGAAATTTAATTCTTCTTTGGTTGGATCGGCAAAGGCGATATACGATGCTCCTGCCTTCTTAAACTCCTTGAGTGTTCTCTCGAAAACAGGCCATCCCTGTCTTTTGGTGAAATACAAAAATGTCGTATCTCCGTTGTAGGGAGCGATAACTTTCGCGTCTTTTGGAGTCAGCATATCAACTGCCTGACCGGCCTCTATTATGGATGGGTGCTGTATCGAATAAAAATCTCTTACCACAAACCATCCGAACATTAACATAAATAATGTCGTTCCAATAATAACTGCAGCTATCGTCAAGTAATGTATGCTGCCCCTGGCTAAAGAAAGCGCCCAGTCAATCCCTTTTGCGAAAAATATCGCAAGCGTAGGAACTATCAGAATTTGGTAATAATCATGCTGAACATTCCCTGTGGCAAAAACCGTAAGATAAGCCAAGGAGGATATAATAAAGGTTAAGAAAAACAATTTCTCTCTTTTACCTGGTTTTACTATCATTCCTAATACGACAAATGCCAATCCCCAAAAACCAAGCATCTCACGCGCTATTCGTTCTGCGAAAATCCACCGAAACCACGCTCCTTTAAATCTTATTCCTGTTCCGTTAAATAGCCAGTTGCTCTGCGGAATACCCTCCGGAAATTGCTGCATCCATACTCTCCAAAGAATAAATGGAAGTATAGAAATAATGAAAAATAGCCATACGTCCAGCTTCTTGAAACCAGATAGCCCCCTTTTCATAAAGATTAGATACAAGTATGCTAAAAAGAAAAAAACTACGAATGGTTTTATAAGAAGCGCTGATGCGGTAAGTATTATTGCCAATAGATAATATGTGTATTTGCTGCTTGCAGCTTTTGCGTCAAGATATTGGTCGAAGAAAAACAAACCTCCTAAGAAAAATGCGATCATCAATGGATCGGGAAGAATGGTTCGGCTGAAATAAATATTATACGGAACAAAAGCATAAAAGAATGCGCCTGCCAAACCTGCCCGGCCAGAAACATGTTTCTTAAGTAGCAGATAGAGAAATACAACTGCAGATAATGAAGAGAATATAGTAACAAGCCTTCCCCATTCTTCAATAGTAAATTTACTAAACGTCTGGAATAATCCCGCTTGAAAAATATTATAAATTGGAAATTCCACAAACCTATAACCCTGCGGATTATCTATCAAAGAAACTCCATTTGAAAGATCGTCAAAACGCGGATGCAAAATATCGAAACCGAATTTAACAAAATTTCTGGAGACTGCTGAAGTATCTGACTGTCGCCACGAATGCCAATCTCCAACAGGACTGCTGAAATGGTAAAATCTGACTAAAAATCCGCCTGCAAGGATTAAAATTAGAATAAGAGTCTCAATTTTTTTCATTGTGTTTTTACTCTGAATACTTCCGTAACATTCCCATCGCTATCAAACTTTAAAACTTTGGCATTCGATCCTGTTCCCGCTTGATCAAGTGCTTGCTGCAAACTTGAAGGCTGGAAAATCGAAAGGTTGTTATTTTTGACAGTTAGCCAGACTGCATCGGGAAGCCCAACGGGAAAAATCCATGCGTCTCCGTTTCTAATTGGCACATCAACGAAATACAGCGAAACGTGTTCTTTTGCCCAATCTTCCGTATAAACCCTATTAAGCGATATGAGGAAATTTTGGGATTTCTCACCAGCCGCTCGCCAGTCCGAACTTAACTTTTGTAATTGGAAAAGCTGCATCATGCTAAAAATGACAACTATTAAAAGAGTTCCTAATATAGCAATATATTTACCATTAAAAAGTAAATACTTGTATGTTTTCTTAAGAAACCATACGAAAAGAATTATAAGACCAAAAGAAGATAAATAACTGTAACGGGAGGCAATATTTCCTAAGCCTAAAAAAGGCAATAATGCCAGGATAAAAAACAAAAATCCAAAGGTGACAATTTTTTTCTCTTCTAAGTCTATGTTTTTAACCACCAATCTGTAAAATTTGATAATAAGTACAACTGCAACAATAAAGGCTATAATTGCAATTAATATCTGTCCTCTCAAGAAGCTTCTCATCCCCTCATAAATAGGTAGAGATGCTGGACCGATAAACGTAAGCATTACATACCCAATTGCATTTCCTACAACATTATATGGAAGCTTGAGCAAATTATAGCTATAATCGCCATTAAACCAATGACTTCCTGCTGCTAAACGAAGAATCACATAGGGAAGGATTGGGGATAATAAAAATAGATAAGATGATTTTCTGGATAATTTACCTTCTATGGATTTTTCTCCAAAAACAGTATCGTAAAGAATTACAAGGAATGGCGCCATAATTCCAAGCTCGTGAAACAATAAGCTTAAGGCAATGGATATGCAGGAAATAACAAAATAAATTGTTTTCCCTTTCTCTTTCCAATAAATAAAAGAAAGCAAGCTAACAAGAACAAACATTGCATTAAAAAGAAAGCCCGTAGAAGAAATCCAAAAAATCACTTCCGATCCTCCGCTAAGTATTAGAAAAAATACGCCGCTAACAACCGACAGAAAATAATTTTTTAAAATTCTTTTTGAGATCAGAAATACCAATACGGCAACGGAAAAATGAAGAAAAAAGGAAATGAAATGATACATTGATTGATTAAGCCAAAATACTGAATACATCAAATCAAAATACAATTTTGCTCCGGGCCGATAAAAAAATCCATTAGCCTGCGTAAAATACTGAATAATTGTTGTTATAGGTTGACACCTAGAACAATCCGCAATCCATCTAAACCAAGTAAAATCATCTCCTACAAAATAATAACTGGAAGCCGAAAAAAATAACCCTACCGTAGTAGCAAATAAATAAACGATAACTGCGTACGTGGAACTTACCGCTTTTTTGAAACTTCCATAAAGATCTATATTCTCCCTTCTGTACAATTCCAAAGTCCCAAGCGTTACTCCCATTAAAAGCCAGTAGGTAAAAGCGATTTTGGACGCTTCAAAAACATCAATCAGTACCGCATTTAACAATAATCCGAATGTGCCGGCAATAAAACCTATGACAAAACTTCGGACAAGAGGAGAATCCACATCTGGGAATATTTTCCTTATATATATGCCTGCAGTTAGAAAAATTAGGAGGAATGAGGCAAATCCAAATAATCCGGTTTCTCCCAAAATTCGTAGGTAATTATTGTCTACGGCAAGGCTGACTGATCCATAACCGCTTCCTAAAAAAATACTTCTCGTAAAGGCCAATAGCGTTCTTGGCCATTCTCCCTGAAATCTGGTTGTAAATGACAAATCATAAGCCAAAGCCCTTTTAATAACAAATTCCCCATAGGAAACAGTTATTTCTTCCGATATTACTCCTTCATTATTATTGGCTTTTTGATAGAAATACGCCGGAACCTTTTTGGTGATAGGAGAAAGAGGAAGGTTTACATAGCTTGTCCCTTGCGGCAGGCTTTCTCCGGTTGAACTATTTGGCTCTACAACAAGAGGGGCAACTGGCGGAATCAATGAGAAAGGCAAAATTGCAGATGCGCTAGATAATTTAGCATCTTCATTTGAAATAAATTGTCTTTTAACAATTTTATTTTCAAAATACTTGGCTGGAACTTCTTTTACTTCTCCTATCGCAGTTCCTGTATTTACATCCACTAGTACGTTAATCTCTTTAAAGGTATTCCCAAACCGCTGCAAAAGACTTGATGAAAAACTTGAAAATACAATCGCTATTAAAAATAGCGATATTATAAGCAGTCTTTTTTTTTGCAAAATAAGCATCAAGATCAATGAAGCTAAGAGTACAGCAAATGATACTCGGGATACTGTCATAAAAAGTAAACCAAAACCCAAAATTGCCGTACCCAACAAGAAAATCCTTGAAAACCAGTTTTTAAATCCAAAAACCATGCTTGTTATTAAGGGGATTACCAAAACTAAGTAAGCAGCCAAATCATAATGGCCTGCAAAGGTAGATGGAATTCGCGAAAGCGCTGACAGCTGAATAGGAACTCCTTTGGCGAATTCTTCGTTCATTGTCAAATATGCCGGAAATCCTAAAAATTTCTGTCCCAACCCGTATCCCACAGCTAGAAGAAGTATAATTGCCAATCCAATAGAAACATAGGCTATGAATTTTTTTTCTTTTATGCTGGTGAAGGCAACAAAAAATAAAAATATATACTCTATCCTTCTTAGGAAACTTAAAAAAGCTACATTGGAGAAAACATCCGATATGGTCGGGAAAATCAAAAGTACTCCATGAAGAGTTGATATCCCGCCGGCAAGCCAAAATAATATTATGGGTAAAGTAAGCGGAGTTTTGAGCGTGACTTTCTTAAGCAAGAGTAAGAGCATCCATAAAATAATCACAAGCGTAACGACAAAGTCTTCTGCACGAACATACACCCATGTATGCTGTACGTTAATCACAGGCAGTTTGGGATAAAGAGGGATAAACGCCAGCAGAAAAAGAGTGATTAGAAACAAAAAATTATTTGAAATGAAACGCAATATTTTCATA
>CAYPUE010000004.1:18202-22704 GCA_964414015.1 uncultured Gammaproteobacteria bacterium | reverse complement strand
TCAAAACCGTTTAATTGCTTAAATACATTACGTCTTACCATCATAAATCCCCCGCTTACCCAATCAACTTTTTTAATAACAGATGGGCTCTCACGCAGAAACCCAAGTCTTTCTGCGCCAATAAGCATTAGAAAAAGATTAAAAAGAGTATAGAATTTTCCGCAAGACGGCTGCGGTGAACCATTTCTATTTATAAATTTTCCGCCTAAAATGGCAACTTTTTTATTAGAATCTAAGAATTCAAGTATATCCGTAAGTCCTTTATCAAGCATTTCGGTGTCGGAATTTAGAAATAGCAGGTATTTTCCTTTTGCGTTCTTCGATATCTTATTCATTCCTTTGGCGAAACCTAAGTTTTCTTTATTTTCCAGAATTCTAATATTTTTATACTTAATATCTTTCGACCCTGAGCTCAAGACCGAAGGGCTTGATGCATAATACTTAATACTTTCTGCTGAAGCGTCTTTGGAGCCATTATCTGCGACTATAATTTCGAATCTATCGGATTCCAATTCTTGCTTGAATTTGGAAATTATAGATTTAAGACAGGCAATAGTTAAATCGTAAGTCTTGTAATTAAGTATAATTATTGACAATTCCACCATTTGCTTTGTTGTCTTTTATCTAAACCAAGCAGCCCTACCAAGTTTATAATTTAAATCCTTTGCGTTTCTTGTCCCAATCGGTTTTGCCGGAACTCCGCCAACTATTAAGCCTTCATTAACATTTCTCGTAACCACCGCTCCTGCGCCGACAACCGCTCCTTTGCCAATCGTTACTCCCGGAAGAATAATGGCTCTTGGCCCGATAAAAACGTAGTCACCTATCATAACTTCCCCTGTTATAGCGTGAAAATCATTGCTTGCCAAATCATGCTCCGAATTATAAATCATAACATCCGTTGCTATATCAACATGGCTACCTATAATCAGCTTGTCCCGTCCATCCAAAACCGCTCCTTCTCCAACTATTGAATCTTCCCCTATTTCAATATTGGCAGGATTGTAAAATCTTGCTCCCGTATGAATCGTCGATCCATTGCTAATTTTTATTCCTGCCAGCCTATAAAAGAATCTGCGGATGCAATGGCAAGGAATAATCCCAACGATATGAAGCAGCATCACTTCAAATTCCAAAGTAATAGTTTTTATTCTATTGAAAATCTTGTCGATCATAGATCTTAAATCTTAAATCTTTTTAGCAACATCCTCCAGAACTTTTAAAGTCTCTTTGGCTGTTTTTTCCCAGCTAAATTTCTTAATCTGTTTATAACCTTTTTCTCTCATTTCCTTTCTTAATTTTCTATCATTTAAAACCATTTCTATTTTTGCAGTAATATCCGGCGCGTTATTTGGATCAAAATATAAAGCCGCATCTCCGCCTGCTTCAGGCAAACTGCTAACGTTGCTAATAACGCAAGGGCAGCCGTATCTCATTGTTTCTAAAACCGGCAAACCAAATCCTTCATAAAGCGAAGGCAGGACAAAACACTCTGCGTTTTGGTATAGGAATGGGAGATCTTCGTTGGATACGAATTCCAAGAATTTGACTCTATCTGCAACGCTAAACTTTTTTGGCGCTTCCAAAATCTCTTCATACATCCATCCCTTTTTACCGACAATGATTAATGATAAAGGATTAATGATTAAAGAAGGAGAAATACGGCTAAAGGCTTCGATCAAACGGACAATATTCTTCCTCGGCTGAAGGGTACCAACGGATAAAATATAATTACCTTTAATTTCGTATTTCTTCCTTATCGTATTTATCCTTAATTCTTGATTCATAATTCCTAATTCTTCTTTAATTCCCGGATACGTAACTACTATTTTATCTTCCGCAATGCCGTACTCTTTGATTATATCATCTTTGGAGGCTTTACTTATCGTAATCACCTTTTTTGCTTTTTTAACCGAATATTTTGTCCAATATTTTAATTGGAAAAGATCTCGTTTCTTAAACAAAGCCGGAAAACGCAAATAAGAAAGATCTAAAACGGAAACAATTGATTTATATGGACAATAAAACGGTAAATAGTGCGTTGGAGAGAAAAATACATCAAGCTTCGGTCTCTTGAGTAGAAATTCAAAAGATAAACCTAAGCCAAGCCACATTTTTTGAGAAGGCACAATTTTATAATGCCAATTTTCGCTTTCTTTTGGCATATCGGAGACTGGTTCCGTTGGAAGATAAATTAGATATTTGTTCTTTTTGTCAATTTTATTTAAAAAAGTTAAGAGCTCAAAACAGTATTCTCCGCTTCCGACTCGTATCGGCAACCCGGTTTTCTTATCAAATCCAAATCTCGGAATTACTGTTTCATAACCGTTAATACCTATAATCATATTAAATACCGGGATAAATAACTTTCAATTTGTTTGCATTAATTCCCAATATCTCAATTGCATCTTTCTTCGTTGCCTCTGAAATGCAAAAAACTACATCCGATTCTTTTTTAACCCACTTCAGTTTTCTTTTTTGTGTCTCAACGATTTTATTATCAGTTTGGTTCGGATATTTATAGACAATTAGATCGTATAAAATTGTGGCTTTCTTCGCTTTGATAGTTGGCGGCTCTGTCCAATCCGAAGTAATAAAAACATCAACATCCCCAATCAACCATTCTATGGGTACAACATGCAGTCTATTCCAGAGAATATCTAAAAAAATAGGCGGAAATTTAAATTTTTGAATTTGATTGAAAATTGAAAATTGAAAATTGAAAATTGCTTCTTAGCGATGAAAAGAAGAGAACGTACTGATTCTTCTTATCTGCAGCTAATAAATGCTTAATTAAATTTGAAAGGTAATTCGCTACCCCCGTATCTCCAAAAGCAAGTTGTGAAACATCAATCCCTATCTTCATACTCCTAAGAATAATTCTAACACAACAGCCTTAAATTAACATCTCAAAATCCGTTTATGGAATTCTTTTTCCAGGGGATGAACGCTATTCGAACCCATTATCTGCTTAAAGCAACAATAGAAATATCTAATTTAGTCTTATAGTTTGACTTTGAAAAAGATTTATGATATATTATTAATAATGGCAATTGAAGCAGGATGCTCACAAGGACAATTTAATTCCTCTAGATATAAGGCGGCGAGAGAGCTATTTGCATCGCGCGATAAATCATTAGGGGACAGGAGTTTGCAACCTGTAATTACGCGGCGGAACTTCAAAATATTGCAATCGTAGATCCAGCAACGTTTGTAGAAATATATCTCTCTCCAGGAACATACGTACGTGGATTATTGGAAAAATCAAGTTCTCCCTATGACCATGAAGATGCAAATACCGTTAACAGGCATGTAAGAGGCGCTATATACGCTAGGGCTAGAAGGCTTGGAATAGAAACCAACCGCATGGGTTAAATGAGATAAACTCTTCCAAATATTTCAAAATTAGAATCAATTTTGAAGTTAATTTGCTACGAAAGACAGAATCCAACGCATTTCCCTGTTGGTAAGGATACGTGGTTTCTTAAATTGAGATTAGCTTTTTTTGGATAAAAATATCATTAGTAATATTGATAAGAGGAAAAAGGCTGCGGCGTACCAAGTAAGTCTTTCTGCTGTAAAAAATACCCAAAAAGAAAAAAGCGGGATTGAGGCAATAAGAGAAGCTATTCCTGCAAAAGCTGCCAATTTATAGTCTTTTTTCCAGATCAAAACTGCCAGAATTATAAAGAAAACAATATCTTGCGGCTTCATATACTATACCAATTCTATTTTTCACTTGAATATTTAATGGGAAAGTCTTTAGCTTCCTTATTTGAAGTATTTATGATTATGTCTGCCAAAAATCCGGTAAATAGAACTTGAAAACCGCCTAGAACAAGAAGCATCCCGAGAAACAACAATGGCCTGTCTCCGATTCCCTGACCCATGATTTTAATCACAAAGAGATATGCTAAAATCGCTCCCCCTATTGTCAAAAAAATAAATCCTACTGGACCAAAAAAATGAAGAGGCCTCTTGCTATATCTTGTTAAAAAAAGCATCGTAAATATATCGGGCAAATCATTCCAAAGCTTGGAGAAACCATATTTTGACTTACCGTATTTTCTTTCCTCATGATCAACCGGCATTTCACAAACCTTAAATCCCTGCTCGTGAATAAGAAGGGGGATAAACCTGTGCATTCCGCCATAAAGCCTTAAGCTTTTGGCAGCATCTTTTGTATATGCTTTTAAACCGCAATTGTAATCATGAAGTTTTAATCCCCAGAAATGCGAAGCAAGAAAATTAAAGAATTTGGAAGAAATAACCTTACGTAACGGATCTTTTCTATTTTTTCTCCACCCGCAAGCAAGATCAAAACCTTCTTCTTTAATTTTTTCTATAAGTTTTGGCACTTCCGAAGGTCTATCCTGCAAATCCGCATCAAGAGTGACCATGCAATCTCCTTTCGCCTTACTAAAACCTAATGTTAAGGCTTCTGACTTACCTTGATTTTTTCTAAACGAAAAAATCCTTATGTTCGAATCTTTGCTTTGTAA
>CAYPUE010000004.1:0-18102 GCA_964414015.1 uncultured Gammaproteobacteria bacterium | reverse complement strand
CCATTTTATATTTCTTAACGACGCTGTAGTTTGATCATATTGCCTTTCATCATATTTTCGGTCTTTAATAAACATCTCCCCTTTGGAATCGTAGGGAACTACAATATATTTTATAGCCAGTTCTTGCAATGTTTTTTTCGCATCAGGTTTCTGAAGTTGTTGGATTACAAGAACAGCGTTCGATTCTCTGAAAAGTTCTTGAGAATTGATTGCCGGATGCATGTTGGAAAAATAACCTAATCTTGGCACTTGCGGAATCCATAATGTCCGATAGAAATCATTCTCTCTGGATAGTAAGTTTTTAAAGCTAACATATTCATTTGGCATAGTTTCTGGCTTGAAAATACCCTGTAATTGTCCTAAAAACAGCGGTCTTATAGAAACCATCCATAATAGCAAGAAAATAAAAGGTATTAAGTAATAAATGTTCTTAGAATTTCCTGACATTTTGTCTGAAATTTTTCTTAAGGTAAAAGGTATAAGCATGGAGTAAGAAAAAGCCACAAGAATGTAAAACTTTGTCGAATCTCTAAAAAGAGTAAATCCCGGAAGATATTTAAATAACTCCTCATAAAGAATACCGAAAGGCGGATTTATTCCTTTCGCTAGAAAAACGCCTAAAAGTCCTAAAACAATAAAAAATAAAATAGTTCGATTTTGTTTTAAGACAAATATTAAGCTTAAATAAGCCAAGATCGGAAGGATAATGAATTCCGGCTGAAGGAAATAGGTTTTTCCAAAAATATTTTCCGGCCAATTTGGATGAAGTAAAGACAGGGAATGAGAGAAATCAGCAAAGCTAAAAAATTTTAAACCGGACAAATTACTAAGTTCCATAGGAATAGACGAGGATCCAATTACTATACTTGGAATAATCCAAAAACCGTGCAGTAATATCGCAATAATGAGAGGAGTTAAAAATGAAAACAAAAATTGCACTCCGATTTTACTTCTTTGTAAATTAAATAAAAGGTAAATGAAGATAGCTACAGCCGCTATATAGGAAAGCCTTGGATCAAGAAGCATCTGAAACCCTAGGGTTAAACCGCAAACAATACATCTCTTTAGGGAAAACTTGCTAATTAAATTAGTAAACGTTAAAAATACTAAAGGCAGTAAGGAATAAGCAAGCGCTACGCCTAGTTGTCCGCCGCTTATAATCATCAAAATATATATGTTTGACGCATAAATTATTCCCGCGATTAATGGGTAGGGAAATTTATCCGCGAATAGCCTTCTGTAGAGAATTACCGAGGAAATAAATGAGATTAATATACAAGGCAAAAGCCAAAGCATTACGGTAATAACCGTCCAAGAAAATCCAAGCAGTCCCAAAATTGAAGTTAAACCCAGATAGCTATCTATCCAAAGAGTTTTTAATCCAAGAACCCCTAATCCGGTATTAAGGCTTGAATCCCATGCTAAAGGTAAATGAATAAAACCCCTGATGGTTTCCGGCCAGAAAAACCGCCAATCTCCACCAATGATTATCTTATTGTTGAACCAATTAAGAAAAGGAACGTGTTCCACTCTAATGTCCTACTCCTTTCTTAAGTGAACAAAGATACAAGTACGCATCCTGAATAAACCCAACTACCAGTAATACATATACCAAATTCACTATCTGTTCTGCTATATCCATTCTGCCAATTAACACAAGTGTCAATGCGCCCAGCACGAACAGCAGGGCAAATAAGTAACTAATCCCACTCTTGGCCTTTAAAAGATATATGCTTATAATCCATGTAGTTAGAAAGACCTCCCAAGGCGATAAAACAATATTGATATACGGTAATTTGGAAAGAATAGTAAAAAGAATAAACAAAAGAACGATCAAAATATACTTCTTGTATTTCCGTATCAGCTCATTGCTTATAAACAAACTCTTAATATCATAGAGCATAAATATCCCCAAAAACACTAAGAAAAACATCAATACTTTTTTATACGTAAGCACTAAATTGAAATAAGGAATTCCCCAGAAGTCTTTAAAGATAAAAAGGAGTAATAATAGCAAAATATATTTTATGCTTTTAATTTTCATTTTTAAATCGGCTCGATACAATATAAACCAAGCAACCCGATAGAGATATTAAGGAAACGATAATACCGATATACGTAATTCGCTGGGGAACATATTCAACAATTATGTCGTATGTACCTTTCCTATCAATAAGCCAGGAGTTCGTATATTGGTTTGTAATAAAATGGTTTTTTTCTGGAAGATAAGACTGCATAATCAAATCACCAATGTCCGAATTTTTTTTGTCTGCATAATAAATCTTCCAGCCCGTATTGTAATTTTCTTGAAAACCTAAGATGAAATTAGCTGATGCTCCTTGGATATGGGCGATATATTTTGTTGGGTTTATGCTCGTATATGAAATTTTAGGCGTTGAGAACGTATTGGGTGTTATTTCCCTAGTTAAGAATACATCAGGAATAAATACCTGAGTAACCTTAAAATTTTTTATTTCAAAAACGCTTTTCTTGACACTATCTTTCGTATCGAGAATAAATATAGACATGCCGGCCTGATCAAAACCAGGATAGGGAGTAAAAACATAATCAAACTTATTCCATACCCTTTTGTAATCAGCGTACAATGTTTTTAGTTTTTTTGCTATTTGCTTATTTTCCATTCCGTTTCTATACTGATATACGGAAAAATTTGGCACATCACCGTCAATTAATTTATATTCAAAACTTATTTCATATATATTTTTTGCATTGAAGCTATCTATCCCAAATTTTACCTTTTCGTTAGGTTTAAGATATATCGTTTTCCCTTCGCCATTATCGATATCTGCAAACAGATTCTGTTGCTGTGGATATTTTAGCTCCACATAATGAATCCCTTCCCGTATAATGAGATTTATTGATTGATACACAGCGCTTCCATCTAAGTAAATTCCTTCAGGATATTGCTGCGAATTACCTACTTCAAATTTATAATTACCAATGCTGCTTATACTAAATTCATATTTCAAGTCATTCATGGATTTAGTGATCCATGCCTTGTTTTCAATATATGCAATATTTTTGTTAATGTAGCCTATAATATCGATATATTCACGAATATCTATACTAGACTTGTAAAATGGCAGTGTTATATATTGTTCTTGCTGCGCCAAATATAAATAAATTTTTATATAATCGGAATTCCTCTCGCTTTCATTAGCTTCACCTGCCTCCTTTATCGCCGATGATATGGCGGTTTTATACTTTTTTATTGTCTCTTCTATGAGATTTTGGGATCTTGTTTTGGAGGTTCGTTTAATTATCTCAAAATACTCCGCAAAACGTTTATTTGATAACGATAAATAGGTATCAACAAGTTTACTTTTGTCTCCATTGGTACTTCTAAGCATTTGCCCCTCTTCCCATTCAATGTAGGGATAGAAAACTGAATCTGGAAGCAGCGTTATTTTAGGAATAAACTGCAAAATTCTTTTTCCTTGCGAAAAACCAATAAAGTCGCCTGTACACGCTATACATTCTGCTTTCAATTTTATATCGTTAACAAAAGATTTTAAATTATTCAAGGTTTGTTCATTACGAGGAGAAGATAACATGATAGCTTGATTGTTATCTTTGATTGAGTTAAGGAAGTATTCCATATTGAAATCCGAATAACTGAGCGTCGTAGGAGAATATATAAATGGTAAAAAATAAGGTGATTTTATATCATATAATGTCCATTTACCTATAGATTTCTCTACTGAAACTCCTTGCATCTGCAATAATTTTTGCTTGGTCGGCTCAAATTCCTGGGATGTTATAATTTTTCCTTGAGACAGAAGATCGTCCTGCCATAAAATTTTTTTAATTCCAAAAACGCCGGTCAAATATAGAAACGTATTATTGTCTTTTTCAACAATTGCTTTATATATTTGATTCGAAATACCTATCGCTGTACCCGGTTCTTTAATAAAAGGTCTATTAACTAATAATGTCGGCAAAGAATCAAGACTAAAATAACCCCATTCATATGCATCGAAATCATCTATGGAAGGCAGCATTAATATTTTTTCATATTCATTTGTTTTATTATGAATGTAGTTACTCATTTCTGTTACGTAAGCAGGCAATTGTATCTTTGTTGTAAATGGCTTATTCCATAAGAAAAAATTTACCGCGAAGAAAGGATAGTGATATAAAAGAATAAAAAAAATTGCAAGAATTCCAATCATTCTGTAGTAAATTTTATGTTTGATGTAGCGAATCAGCAGCATATTCAGACTATATGCAAATAGAAATATCATTGGAAACCACAATATTGCTCCAAATTTATAAAATGACGATCTGAAAATAGTAAATCCTGGAATGTATTTTATAAAAAGAGCGTAGATTTCCCCGAAAGGCGGATGCGACCCTGCTGTAAATATTAGTCCGACTAAAAAAATGAGGAAAAATATAAGAAATACATTGTCTTTTCTTTGCTCTTTTGGAAATTTACGGCGAAGTAATAGACCTAATAAAATTACTATAATGAATGTGAAACTAAAAACGACAAGAAATGGATTATGGAGAAATTCGGATGCATAGGGATGAAAAGCATTATCGTACCAGTCGGGAATTCCCTGCAGTCTGAATAGATTCAGAAAACTCGCATTTTTGCTTATAGTGGCCTCCCATCCTAAAATTCCTTCAATACCCCCCATATTTGCAAGAGAAAACACGTAACTATTAAGAAATAAAGAAAACTGAGGCAAAATCCAATATGCATTAAGAAGAACCGAGCCAATCAGAAAAAGCGCTACTAGTCTTGCTGAATACCATATTTCCTTTATTCCATGATTAACAATATTTATATAAGTTAAGCTTAAGATTGAAATCCCATATAACAAAATAGGCGCACCGAGAAATGTCGGAGCTCCACCTCCGTTGAAAACAAAAAGAAGTAATGAGAAAAATGCAACCCCCTTGATTAGAGAATATTGCTTCGTAAGTGTTTTATAAATTACTAAAAAACCAAGCGGCAATGCTGCAAAAGTAGAAAATTTTGCCCGCTCTACAATAAACCATCCCTGCAAAATAAAAAAATTATACATGTAGAATGTACTTCCCAAAACCCTCATGACCCAATATTTCTTTTCTGAGAAAAACGAATTTATAAATATATAAAAGGAAATCCCGATCATAAAGAACCAAAAAACAAAAGTGAGTTTTTCACCGGTTGAAAGTGATTCTGTTAACGCTGAAAAGAAGGTTTCAGGAAACTGTGTGATAAGGAAGCCCTTAAATATAGACCAGTCGGTACCGAAATTGGGAATTGGGTTCCAGGAATAAAAGAGGTTTTTCCAATATTCAAGTAGGTCTAATCTAAAACCCGAATCATGTCCCAGTATCACTTGCCCATTTCGCAACCATATTAATGGGGTAAGAGACAAGATAAAAATCAATACTATTTCGAAAACTTTGCTATTTTTTATTATTTTCTCCATAGCTAACTAGATAATTGCCAATTGCCAAATAATCCAGACTTCCGCTTAAAAATGATTCTATTGCATCATCCGGACTGCATACTATTGGCTCTTCATGCATATTAAAACTTGTATTTATAAGAGATGGTATGCCTGTTAGTTTAAAATACTCCTTAAGAAGTCTATAATAACTAGGATTATCTTTACTTCTTATAATCTGCGGCCTTGCGGTACCATCTACATGAACAACAGCAGGAGAAAGCTTTTTCATATAAGACGTGACATCGAAAGTAATTGTCATAAATCGGGCAGCATATTCAGCTCCTTTAATATTTTTAAAACATTTATTAGCAAAATAGTCAAGAGTCACGGGAGCAAAAGGCATAAAATCCGATCTTTTTTTGAGGCGCTTATTAAGCCAATTATTAACACCTATGTCTGTCGTTTTGTAAAGAATAGATCTGTTACCCAAAGCTCTAGGCCCATATTCCATTCTTCCGTTAAACCTAGCCACAATCTTACTCTCTGCTAAGAGCTTTGCTATTTTTATCTCTATATTTTTTTCTTTACTAAATTTTAAATTAAATTTATTTAAGCTCTTTTTAATTTCTCGTTCGCTAAAATCCGGTCCGAAATAAACATTATCCGATTGCCTTATTTGAAATCCATTCGAAAACGCCGTGTGCAATGCTGCACCCAGAGCTAAACCATCATCTCCCATTGCCTGATGTATATAAATTTCATTTATTCCTGCTTTCTCATGCAACTTTTGGTTAAGTTTAACATTAGCCGCTACTCCGCCTGCAAACGAAAGCTTCTTCTCTTCAGTTTTTATTACTGCTTTTTTGACAATTTCGACTATGCATTCCTCAAGTCTCTTTTGAAATGCAGCAGCAATATCTTCTCGCTTATTTCCCCTTAACTCTTTCGGTAAAGTTTTCGTAAGAGAATAGTTAATTCTCCATTTTAAATACTTTTTGTAATTGAGCCTAAGCTTTAAACCGTCAACCCATAAAAGATCTTTTACTGCATCATATACCGTATTGGGGTTACCATATGCTGCCAATCCGGTAATTTTTCCGGGATACCTCAATACATTAAAACCTAACATAACAGTAACAAGTTCATAAAATTTACCTGCCGAATGAGGCAAATAATTTTCTGCCACTTTTATCCATTTCCCGTGCTTTACATGATAAATAGACATGGTTTCAGAAAATCCAGAACCCTCGCTGCACATGACAAGACAATCCTTCCATCCTGACATATAGTAAGCAGAGTACATGTGAGCAAAATGATGATGTACGTACGAATACTTCCCTTTAAATCCATTGAGCTGCTGTTTTATTAAGATACGGGGAAATACTTCCCGATAGAGAAAGCTAGGAATTCCTGTTGCGAGCAGTAGCTCCCAGAGAATAAGATGCGGTTTTCTCCACCATAAAAGATATCTGCCTTTTGTTAAAATAAGGGGCCAGGATAGTTCTTTAAACCTTCCCAGGTAAGAATATGGAAACGGATCCCCAACGAAAACAACACTATCAATATCTTGTGGTTTTGTCTTTGAATAAGAAAGACAATCTTTCAAAGCATCCAAAGGAGGATTGGTGTCCATTTTGCGTCTTGAAAAACGTTCATTGCTAGCGGCGTACAATATATTGCCATTTTCGACTAGGGCAACAGACGTATCATGGCTCTGGAAATGAATCCCTAGTACTTTCATGTTATTTTAGAATCAGAGATCTTAGTGAATCGGTAATCATTTTTCTTCCCGCTTTGTTTCTTAAAAATGTCCAAATAAGCACATCCGTTACGGAAACAGCAATAACCGGTTCTAGCAATAATGCCCAATCTCTATGCTTAATAAATCTAATAATTCCTCTTATTGCTGGAAAAATTAATGAGTTAGCGTAAAGAACCCATACTATCATTTTTATTACTTCTCGTTTATTATTTATATCAACCCATTTATACTTGGTAGTTTCATGATAGATAAAATAATGTCTATTTAAATTTCTTATTCTTTTCCCGATGAGTTCTTTTAAATTTTTGGCATGATAATGATAATCACCTGCATCAGGAACATAAGCAAATAAATTATATCCATACTCTATAAGTTTTATTACGGTATCGTGATCGGCATCTCTTTCCTGATTCCAAACGCCAGATTTTTTAAGAGCAGAAACCCTAAAAAACATATGCGTTACTGGAGGAATTTTACCTTCAATAAATTTACAGATAAAATAATTTTGTTTTTGTTCAACAATTGTGCTTTCTAAAGACGGAGTCAAATACTCAAATAATGGATCGCATTGTATCGGATGGTAAGAAATAAATCTTGTAACCCAAGGCTGATCTTTTTTGGGATACTCCCTTGTAAAACTCGCAACTAATCTTTTATCCTCAATTAATGGACCAATCATCTTTTGAAGAAAATACTCGCTTTTAAGTTCAATATCTTGTTCCAGTATCATAAAAACGAAGTCGCCAGTCGCCATTCTCATCGATTCTGCTCGATTTAAATAACCATCCTTACTGTTGACAACTATTTTCTTTGTGTATTTTTTAGCTATGTCTACGCTGTCATCTGTAGAATTATTATCGATTACAATAATTTCAATTTTATCTTTTGGGTATACTTGTTTTCTAACTGATTCCAAGCACCTCCTTACACCTTCACCCCCATTTAAGGTAAATAGAGTCAGTGATACTTTTGGCCATTCAATCATAAAGTTAGTGCAATTTTGCTCGATCTTTTATTTTTAGCTTAATTGAGAAACTACGATGCAATGTTAGTTCACATTATAGTATTAATAAATGCTGAATTGCAATTGCACAGTTGGTGTGCTAGGATTGTGTGATAAAAGAGCGAATGAATTTCAAATTTTTTAGATAATTATGATCTTTGTTTCTAGGACTTATTTACCGTCTCTAACAGAGTATAATAAATATCTTAAAAAGATATGGAAGAATCATTGGTTAACCAATGATGGAAATCTCGTTCAAGAGTTGGAAAATAAATTAAAAGCCTATTGGGGCGTAAAACACGTAGTTTGCGTCTCCAATGGCACTTCGGCAATCGAAATCGCTCTAAAAACATTGGATGTTAAGAAAGAGATATATGTTTCCCCCTTTAGTTTTATTGCAACTATTTCTGCTCCAATGTGGCTAGGTATAACGCCCAAGTTTGTTGATTTAGACGAGGAATTCAAGAGTCCAGCTTTAGTAACCCACACCTACGGCATACCTCAAATGACTAAAGCAAGACCGGTTATTTACGATGCTTCTCATGCTTTTGCAGTCAAAGTTAAAGGTAAATCGATTATGAATTATGGGGATGTGTCCATCGTTTCATTCCACGCAACCAAGATCTTTCAAACAGCAGAAGGGGGCGCGGTTGTAACCAATAACGATGAAATAGCTGAAAAAGCAAGATGGATGAGAAATTTTGGTTATAAGAGTGAGTATGCTTTTCAGGGAGTAGGAATAAACGCTAAAATGTCTGAACTCCACGCGGCAATGGGACTATGTAATTTACAAAATATAGACAAGGTAGTTGCAAAGTATCAGAAGCTAGTTGATAGATATAATAATGCATTTGGCACAAACTATAAAGATGTGAGTTATTATCCTTTTACGTGTGCTTCCGATCCCACAAGGATTATTGAAGCGCTTAATAAGCACGGCATCTTCCCGAGAAGATACTTTTATCCATCATTAAACAATATCTTTGGAAACCAAAGCTGTCCGCTGGCAGAAAATATGGCCAAGTCGGTCTTGTGCTTACCCTTATATTATGAGCTAACCAATAAGGAACAAGATTTAGTAATTAAAATTGTTGAAGGAGTGACAACATGAAAAAATTAGGAAGAATTTTTAGACCACAAGATTATGGTTTGGATTATGCTCAAGCCCCTTCTGTTATACAGATGGATGGTTTTGTTAGAGTCTATTTTACTCACAGACACCAAAAAGATAATGATCCAGTAAGTGTAGCAGGCTATGTTGATTTTGATGAAAATTGGAAAATTCTAAGAGTCAATAAAGGACCGCTTCTGCCACTAGGTAAGCCTGGAACCTTTGATGAGTATGGTACTTATCCAGTGTCAGTCATTAAAGATGGTAAAGATTATTTAATGTATTATGCTGGTTGGACGCGCCCCCATGGTTCAATTCCTTTCACCATCGCTATTGGCAAGGCTATAGGAGATGGGGAACATTTCACAAAAGTTGGCGAAGGACCCATTTTAACAGATAGCCTTGATTCACCATATCTTAAAGGTGGACCAAAGATTAGACATTTTAATAATAAATGGTATTTGTTTTATATAAGCGGTACTAAATGGCTCAAATATCAAAAGACCTATAAGCCTGTTTATAAGATTGCCCTAAACGGCAAACTGCTAATTAACGGACCAGAAAATGAATGTCAGGCAGGGCCAGATGTGCATTTCCGTGATGGAAAGTACCACATGTATTTTACTTATAGGGATTGGGATAAGACCAACTATAGAATTGGATACGCATACTCAACTGACTTAGAAAACTGGACTAGAACTGATTTCAAGATTCCGCTTTCGGAAAAAGGATGGGATTCGGAAATGCAGCATTACCCAACAGTGTTTGGAAAGTACATGATTTATTTAGGCAATACCTATGGGAAATATGGCTTCGGGCTTATACTTTTATAATTTCGACGCATTGATGCACGAATATATGATCAGGTCATTTGAACCTTTCTTCAAAAAAGGGAATTTGTTGGAAGTGGGTAGTTGGAAAAATGTGATGACTAAGAAACTAAGGAAATATTTTACAGATATTACTTGTGTTGACCCCGAGTTCGCTCCGCAAATAGATACTAAATTTTATAAATCAACTATTGAAAAAGTTAAGTTGCCAAGGAAATATGACAACATTATTATGGTGCACACTTTAGAGCATGTTCAAGATGCAGTTTTAGCTTTAAAACAAGTCAAGAAATATCTCAAAGGCAGAGCATTCATAGCCTGTCCCAACGCCAATGCTCCATCTAGACAAATAGCTGTTCATATGGGGTTGATTGATCACAATACAGACGTTACTAAAGACGAGATAAAACATGGTCATTACAGAACATATACCTTAGACACAATGGAACGGGATATTAAAAAAGCAGGATTGAAGGTTATTCATAGAGGAGGGGTCTTCTTTAAAGCCTTAGCTAATTTTCAGATAGACCAATTAGGGAAAATTGTCTCCCCAGAATATATGGAAGGTTGTTATCAATTGGGTAAGAAATATCCAGATTTATGTTCCAGTATTTTTTTCGTTTGTGAATAATGAGAATTGCCGTTATGCAACCCTATTTATTTCCGTATCCTGGATTTTTCAAACTTATTAAATGCGTTGATAAGTTCGTGCTTTATGACGATGCTAAATATATAAAAGGCGGTTGGATTAATCGAAATTATTTTCCCGAACTATTTACCTTTCGGTTAAAAAAACATTCAGATTATGCCAAGATCAATGAATGTTATTTTTCAGACATTGAGGCGGATAAGAAAAGGTTTCGCCGATTTACCCCTAGATTTGATCCTCATATATATCCCTCTTTTGTAGACATAATGGATCAAAAATATACATTAAGTCATAATATTTACCTAACTATTAAGGCCATCTGTCAAGTCTTAAAAATTAAGACGCCTATTTATTTATCATCAGAAATTCCACACGGTAAATTTGTAGATGGAATTAAAGATATTATAAAAGCATTGAGTGGGGATACTTATGTTAATCTTCCAGGAGGTAAAAAACTATATACTCAGGAAATGTTTGGGAATATTAAATTAGAATTTATAGAGACTCAACCGGGACCATCAATTTTGTGCTCATTATGAAAATTGAAGTTTTATCAATCAAACCAATAGGTCAACGGGTTAAAAATTATTTAAAGCAACAGGGAGAAACTATCGTCAGTAAGAATCCTGATTTTCGTATCGTAGCATATTACGATAAGATATTAACCAGAGATCAATTAAGGGTACCAACAATAAATCTGCATCCAGGCTATCTTCCATACAATAGGGGCGTGCATACTCATATTTGGCCATTAATTGACGGTACGCCAGCAGGGGTAACAATCCATTATGTGAATGAGCAGGTTGACAAAGGAGAAGTTATCGCCCAAAAGAAGGTCAAAGTTTATCCTACGGATATAGCAAGCGACCTGGAAGAGAGAATCAATGAAGAAATGTTTAAATTATTCATCGATGTCTGGCCAAAAATTAAGATGGGTAAAATCGAGAGCAAGCCACAGGTTGGAAAAGGCACTTATCATTGGAAAAAAGAAATAACTAGTTTTCAGGAATTTGATAAAGAAACCATACGTAGATTACGGGCTTGTACTTTTAAAGATCGCTCCTATGGTTATTTTATAGATAAAGGAAATAAATATTATGTGGGAGTTAAATTTTTTAAACAAGCCGATATAGATAATTATAATAAAAAGAGTGTAAAAAAAATATGTTAAAAAAAAGTAGATGTTGCTTAATGTGCATTATTTAATTCTTAGATCGGTAAATTTTTTCTTACCCAACAAAAAATAATCAAAAACAATACTGCCTTTATATAGTGGGTACGGAATTAAGTCATTCGATTTTATCGGAGAGTCTCTGAACTTTCCTATCAAAACTCTTGGCAATAAATAAATAAAACTTAAGTAGGCGGCGGCCAATGCTAAGGCATTTGACATTATTTTGTTTACGATAAGATAATACCAAAGAGTCAAAAAGTCTAAAATAAATCTAACTGGAAGATATCTTATGATCTCCAATAAGGTATAATTTTTAATTAACATAATCAGACCATTCCTGTGATGCCAGAATATTTTCTTATAAGATTGTCTGTTCGGTCCGCCCATACCGTAATGATAAACCACAGACGAAGGGATAAAAACCAATCTATAGCCTGCTTTATTCATTCTCCAGCATAGATCGGCTTCTTCCGCATACATAAAAAATATTTCATCAAAAAATCCAACCTTTTTTAGTACGTCTGTCCTAGTTATCAAACAATTACCTGAACACCAAACTACATCAACTATGTTATCGTATTGACCATTATCCTCCTCGACGTCGTAGAAAATTCTCCCTCTGCAGAAAGGATATCCGTAAACATCCATAAAACCTCCCGCCGCTCCTGCATGCTGAAAATATTTTTTTCTTTTCATATCTCTAATTTTTGGCTGAGCCGCTCCAACATCGGGATGATTTTCCATATAGTCAATAATTGGATTTAACCAAGTTTTAGTAACTATGGCGTCATCATTTAGAAAAACTATATAACCGTTTTTTATTAGCTTTAAAACATAATTGCATCCCGCTCCGAAACCCTTGTTTTTATTTAGCCTGAAGAAGGAAATTTTTCTGTTTTTTTTAAAGTCATTATAAAGTTTTTTGTAATCGTTTTCATTTGAATTATTATCCACTAAATATATTTTTATATTCGAATAATCCGAATTTAATACAGAGCTAATACACTCTCTTATAAACTCAAACTGGTTATAGGTTACTATGACTATATTGACTAGGGGTTCATTAAGCACTATTTTAATTCCTCTCTCAAGTTTTTTGTTATATCGACTAGTTTTTTATTGTCTGCATCATAAAAAAGAGCTACGACTTGATTTTTATTTAGCCCGTTTCTTTTTAAATCAGCTGAAAGATGATCGAAGTTCCAATAATAACCAAACCCTCTATTCCCTTCTTCTCTATAGCCCTCCTCTTTAATATCCCAGAGAAAGGCATTCATAAATTCTTTCGGTATAATTCCGGTTTTATAATACCAAGTCATAAGGGTATAGCCCATCCCCTGCTGAAAAGGAACTTTATGTTCAGAAACATAGAAATCTCGATTACCGGTTATGTAGAAAACGGGGTTTTTAGGTACTGCTGGATAAAGTTTTTCCAAAGATGTTAGAAAATTTTTCCTTTCCTTGGAAACATTTGCCTGGAAACCTATTTCGTTATTTATAAACTTTGTCTGAGCAAAGAAAAATATAAGCAGCGAAAATGCGATTGGCAAAAAATAGTTTCTGCCAAGTTTATTTTTAATCAAGTTTATTATTGTGGAAAAAATAATAGCTGCGGGAACAACACCAAGGTAGAAATAGCGCGAATCAAGATATGCATTACTTTTATCAAGAAATATGTAGGGAAGAAAACTCAAAAAGAAAAACAGCAAAGAAAACAATATAACCTTTCCGTCTTTCTTATCATTGCGAAAAACCAAATATAAAGATACCAAAATAATAAAAGAGAAAACTATCGAAATAATCTCCGCTCCTATTTTTTCAGTTACCAACACGCCTGAAGGACTATGTAATATGGAAGGAAAAGAAATTGAGAGAAAAAAAGACGAAATTTTCCACATTAACCCTGGAAATATTAAAACTTGAGATAGGGATTCAAGAGGATAAAGAAAGAAATGCCAAAGCAGTGTTCTGAACGTATCACTATTTCGAGTTACAAAAGTTGTGGTTAAGCCACGATTTATGAAAAAAAGATCGTAAACTCTGGATACTACAGCAATACTCAAGTAAATTATTATAAAAACATGTTTTCTAAGAGAATCTAGAATCGTAACTTTTTTGTAAATTATGTAAGTAATTGGAAGAAGTATAAAAATAAAAATACCGCTTTCTTTAAAAAAGAAAGAAATCAAAGCGAAAAATAAAGATAGATAAAAAAACTTTCGCTTCTCGTTTTCCAGAAAATGAAAGTAAAGTAAAATGGAGAACAAGGCGAAAAAGGCTGAAGGTAAGGTTGTTGGACTTGCCCCAATCCAAGACACTGCCTGATGGGAAACCGAAGAGGTAGCGAAAAAAATAACTGAAATAGAAGCAATCAAAAAATTCCTTGTTATTTTTTTAGCTAAAAGAAAGACCAGTAAGCTATTCAGAAAATGGAATATTAAAGCAAATACTACGAATGGGGCAACCTGAAAAGGAAAGTTGCTAAACAAAAAATATTGCAAAGGAACTGATAGCGGCCTTCCTCCGCCACCTAGAAGAGCTGTTTTGCTAAACGGTTCAAAATATTCGGGAAAGGTTTGAGTCATTATATGACCCAAAGCTATCCATTCATCCTGCTGATAGAAAGTCTGAAATAACTGATAGTAAGTTGCTAAAATAATAGCGAATAAAATTACCGAAAAAATAATCAATCTGTTAATTTTCATGCATTTAGATTTTCAAAGTTTGTAATAATGCCTTTTTAAAAATAATTGACCAGTCAAAAGAAAGTCCCATTTTTCTTGCATTCTTCCTATATTCCTCATAATTCCCTTTATGCATTATTTCTAAAACCGCATTTATTAATTCTTCTTTATCGTAGTTTATCATTTTTCCCGCCTTTCTTCGTTTTATTACTTCGGCAACCGCAGGAACATTGGTTATAATAACAGGCAAACCACAAGCAAGGTACCATTTTGGTTTCCCTGGATCGGAATAGTAAGTAAAACTATTCTTATCGGGAAGGTAGGGCGCAACTGCTATTCCTGAACTAGTTAAAATATCCTCTACTCTAGACGAATCTTTTATATATCCTAAGAACTTAACATTATTAAGTCCTAAGCTCTTTACTTTTTCTTTGAGTTCCCCCAGATATTCTCCGTCTCCTATAACTACGAATTCCACATTTTTTATCAATTTATTAAGTCTTGGAAGAGCTTCGATAACGAGATCTATCCCCTGTTTTTTGTATACACCCCCCAAATAAACTATATTTTCTTTTTTTATCTGCGAGAACTCTTTTTGTTTTATTCTCAAAGAGTGATTTCCATCAGGAACTATAATTGTCTTCGCCATACTTTTTTGAGATAATCCGTAAGCTATTCTTGCTTTTACAGTTCTCTTTGTCCCAACCCAATTAAAATCAGCGTAGTAGGTAGCGTACTTATCGAACAGATGATAAATGTAGTTAAGGATTTTGTTCTGAAAACGAATTGGGGTGAAGTCTATATTGTAATAAACAACTTTTTTAGCTCTTCCAAGACTTCTTAGCAGAATTCCGCAAAGTGCGTCTAGAGGATCGTAACCGAAGAATAGATCGTATTTTTGACCAATAAAAATTGTCCACATCAGTGTGTATAAAAAATCCTTAATATACAACAAAGGCTCCGGCAAAATCCAATGAAAAGCATTGTTTTTTTTTACCAATACACTGTTCTTAAAATACTCATATCTCGAACTAAAATTGTAGGATTCTTTTCTTAGAAGAAGAGGATGCGAGATGAAAAGCATATCTGTATTATAATTTTCCAACAAAAAATCTCTAAGCTCATATGCAGAACCTGCCTCATAGAATTCGTGAAGCGAAACTACAATTCTAATTTTCCTATTATTTTTCATTTAATCATTATATAAATCTAGACCCTTAAACATATAATAATAATAGCTAGGTCTTACGCTTCGCGTAACTTTTGGCAAAAATTCACTATCTTTTATTTTACGTATTCTTGTCTGGACGTATTTTCTTTTTTTCAAAGTTTTTCCAATATTTAAAAAATTCCAGATAATTGCTGCCTGGATGGCAAAAGCAATTCTAAATTTTCCGGTAAATAAGAAAAGGAGAAAAATAGCCTGATAAACTAAAAGGGTTAGAGGCAATACTTTTATTAAATTTGCTGTTGATAAATTCTTAAGATAGGTCATAAGTCTATTTTTAAATGAGTGGAATTGTATGTAGGCTCTGGCAATTTTTTTCGAAGTTCCTGCTCCTTTGTGGTAAACTTCGGTATCCGGAGTATATATAACTTTATAGCCAGCAAGCCATATTCTGTGACATAAATCAGTCTCCTCAAAATATGCAAAATAATCTTTGTCAAATAATCCTGTTTTCTTAAGAACATCTTTTCTAAAAAGAAGACATGCTCCTTTGGCAGAGTATACCTCCATCTTTTTATTATAAATTGGAAGCTTTGAATCCTTTTCCCGTCCGTAATGATACGAAACCCCGCTTCGAACAAAAAAAGATCCAATGGAATCTATTAAATCTACATTCGGATACATGAGAAGTTTGGGCATAACCGCTCCAATATTTTTTTCTTTGTAAATAGCTGAAACCATGGCAGACAGCGTATTTTCCTTGACAATAGTGTCCGTACTTAAAAGCAAAACTAATTTCCCTTTCGCTTTTTGCAGCGCCTCTTCATGACCTTGCGCATAGCCTAAATTTTTTGAATTTTGGATAATTTTCATCCCCGGATACATTTTTTTGGCATATTTCAAAGAATCATCGGTTGATGCGTTATCTACGAAGATAACTTCTTTATTTTCATAAGAAATTTTCAGCAACGAAGAGAGACAATCTTCCAAAAGGACCTTACCGTTCCAATTTACGATTATTATGGAAACCAAGGGATTATGCATATTGCCTGAAGAATTCTTCCGCTGTTTTACAAATATACTTTATATCTTCATTGCTTAATGCCTGATGGCAACCCAACAGCAAAGAAGAGGCCATAATTGTATCTGCGTTTTTCAATGATCCGCTAACTTTAAATTTAAGATTTTCATACACAGGGTGTCTGACGATATTTCCTGAAAAAAGCACTCTTGTTTGAATTCCCTTAGATTCCAAATGCTTTAAGAAATCATAACGAGAAAAAGGCGCATCTTTTCTAACCGTTAAGGGAAATGCAAGCCAATTTGTTCGTGCCCCATCCAAAAGAATTGGTAGATGAAACCATTTCCTATATTTACTAAAGAATTTTTTAAGTTTTTTAAAATTATGAGTACGTTTATTTAAAAAATCATCCAATCTCTTTAATTGCTCAAGACCAAATGCGGCAGCAGCCTCGTTCATTTTTAGGTTATATCCAAGCTCGGAGTATAAGAATTTCGCATCATATGGAATTTCGTCTATAGAAAAATTAAATCTTTTTTCAAATGCTTCCTTATCGTTTCCTACTCTCCCCCAATCGCGAAGAGTATATATTCTGTCCCTTAATTTTTCATCATCTACCAAAACCATTCCGCCAAATCCAAGTGCTGTAATTATGTGTGATCCGTAGAATGATGTTGTTGTCAAATCACTATATGAAGCCGCAGTTTTAGAATTAAAATAAGGAGCGAATGTATCACAAGAATCATCTATCAAGAAAAGGCTGTGCTTGTTAGCTATTTTTCTAAGCCTGGCCATATCACAAATGCCGCCAACCAGTTGAGGAACAAAGATGATTTTTGTTTTTTTCGTAATAGCTTTTTCTACCAAATCTTCATCAATCGTATATCTGCCAATTACTGTGTCTACGAAAACAGGAACTAAATTGTTATGGATGATTGAAGAAACGGTAGTCGAAAATGTACAGGCCGGAGTAATTACTTCGGCGCCTTTCGGCAGATGAAGGCTTTGAATTGCAAGAAGATCTGCTGAAGAACCGGAATTTACAGCTATACCGTATTTCTTCCCAAAAAGTTTAGCTACCTTTTCCTCAAATTTTTTAACTAAGGGACCTGAAGCTAACCATTTGTTGTCCATTGAGCGCATTACCGCTTGCTTCTCTTCCTCTCCGAAAACCGCCTCTGCGTATAATATCTTCTTTGTTATCGTTTCCTGATTGCTTTTTAGCATATTGCTGTAGATATCCGAATGGGTATAGGCTATTTTAGCGGATAGAAAAATTGTTTGCAAGAGAT
>CAYPUE010000003.1:37458-39688 GCA_964414015.1 uncultured Gammaproteobacteria bacterium | reverse complement strand
TGTTAGGACAAGGCAAAGAAGCAGCGAAAATATTTCTGAAAGAAAAGCCGGATACGGCTAAGAAAATCGTTGATGAGATTTTGAAGAAAAGCAAAACCGGCGTCACTCCTGTTGAAGTTGGAATTGAAGAAAAATAATTTCTCCAAAGTCCTACGTGATATAATCTGTTTGTGAATACAAAAAACAATATAAATCTTCATATCCTAAATGCTCAAGGCAGATTAACGCCCTATCTAAAAGAAATACAAAATATATTTGATAAAACAATAATTAAAGTGCTGAAAAAGATACCTCTTTCCAATGTTGATGTGGTTGTTTATGAATATGCAGAAGGTGTAATTCCAGAATTGGGCGTTGGTGGAAATGCTTATGATCCCAATGTTGTATCTATATATCTTAACTCTAAATTCCCAAATTTTGTAGAGAAAACATTAAGAGAAGAATTAAAAAGAATAATTCCGCATGAACTAAATCATACAATGCGGTCTCAGACCGTAGGTTATGGAGAAACACTACTTAAAGCAATGATATCGGAAGGATTGGCCGATCATTTTGAAATGGAAATTAATAATAAAGGTCCCCATATGTGGGATGTCGCTCTCAAGGAGAATCAAATAAAAGAAATGATGGAAAAAGCAAAGAAAGAATATAACAGCAAGAATTATAATCATTACGAATGGTTCTTCGGTTCTAAAGAAAGGGTAATTCCGAGATGGACGGGCTATACTCTTGGTTTCAACTTAGTAGCAGAATATCTTAAGAAAAATCCTGACAAGAAACCTTCACAACTTTATAATTTAGAAGCAGAAGAATTTATTAAATAGCAATGGAGGAGTTTGAGAAGTTTTATAATCAGGCGCTGAAGTTTTTATCCTATCGTCCTCGTTCGGAAAAAGAGATAAGGGACTATTTAAAAATCAAATATAAGAAATCAAATTTCAAAGATTTGGAATCAAGCATTGATAAAGTTGTTAGAAAGCTTAAAGAACAAAAGTTTATTGATGATGAAGAATTCGCGAAATTGTGGATTGAAAGCAGAAACAGGTCTAAGCCGCGCAGTTTGCGTTTGATTAAATTAGAATTAAAAAGAAAAGGTATCTCCGAAGAACAAATTGAATCAGGAATTAAGAATCAAGAATCAGGAATAAAAACGGATTTAGACCAAGCGAAAACATTAGCAGAAGTACGGATAGAAAGATTAAAAGGTTTGGATAGGCAAAAGATTTATGAAAAACTGGGCAGATATCTTGCTTCAAAGGGGTTTGGCTGGGATACGATAAAACAGGTGGTTGACGAGGTATTAGATGAAAGAGTATAATATCATAAGACAAAAAGAACGAATATGGTAGGATTTTTGTTTACAGAACCCTCTATTTTAAAAGCCTATTAGTTTAGGTTGTTTCTTTTTGTCTTCAATTTTAAATTTTTAATTTTCAATTTTAAATACTATGAACCAAAATCAAGATTTAATTGCTCTTGAAAAGAAACTTCTGGAAAAAGAAGAGAAGCTTGAGCGTGCCAAAGAAGAGATAGAAAAAGAAAAACAGGATCTGGCAGAGAAAAAAGAAGAATACATCGAAAAACTGCATAAAGTTTCCGGAATTACAAAGGAGGAAGCAAAACAGCAGCTGATCAAAGCAACAGAAGAAAAAGAAGCTCAAATAGCAGCCAGAATTATTAAGCAAAGAGAAGAAGAGGCGAGATTAACAGCGGATAAGAAAGCCCAGGAAATCCTCATCGACAGCATGCAGCACGGAGCCTTAAATTACATAGCCGAATACACCGTGTCTACGGTCAAAATCCCGGATGAAGATATTAAGGGAAGAATTATTGGTAAAGAAGGCCGCAATATTAAAGCCTTTGAGCAGGCAACAGGAGTAGATGTTGATTTGGATGAAGAAGGAATTATTAGGCTTTCCTGTTTTAATCAGGTTCGAAGAGAAATAGGAAGACGCGCGTTGGAAAAACTGATTAAAGATACCAGAATACAGCCTTTTAGAATAGAAGAAATTGTTAACCAAACCAAACAGGAGCTGGAAAAAATTATGTTTGAAGAAGGAGAAAAGCTTGCCCACGAAGTTGGAGTTTTTAATCTTTCACCGGAACTTTTATCAATGCTGGGCAGATTTAAATTCAGAACCTCATACGGACAGAATCTAATTGTCCATACTCTTGAAGAAACCAAAATCGGAATTCATATTGCTCAAGAAGTAGGAGCCGATGTGAATAT
>CAYPUE010000003.1:19010-37358 GCA_964414015.1 uncultured Gammaproteobacteria bacterium | reverse complement strand
ATGGAGGATATAGCCAAAAGCTATGAAGGCGTTGAAGATGCGTATGCTTTTGAAGCAGGCAGAGAACTTAGAGTGATTATCAATCCCGGTAAACTTGATGACAGCCAAACGGTTATAGTAGCAGGAAAAATTAGAGAAGAAGTAGCGAAAAAATTAGCAGTTCCCGGAGAAGTTAAAGTTACCGCAATTAGGGAATTCCGCGCAGTATCTTCCGAAACCCCGAACTTTTAGTAATTTGATCTATTGACAATCTACGATTTACATTGTATTGTTAAGCTAATTATTCTGTCCAAGAATAGGAGGTGAAACATTTTGACAAAAAGAGAATTAACAGAGGTTGTGGCTAAAAAAGCTAATTTAACCATTAAAGCTGCAAGAGATTCTGTGCAAGCAGTCATCAACTCCATTAGAGATTCCTTGAAAAGAGGAGAGAAGGTTGTTATCACAGGATTCGGAACGTTTTCAGTTAGAAAAAGAGTAGAAAGAGTAGGAAGAAATCCAAAGACAGGTGAGAAAATAACCATCGCGGCGAGAAAGGCTCCCGGATTTACTCCTGGAAAGACTCTTAAAAAAGCAGTAAGATAAAATTAGGTAATTTGTATGACCATCAGACTTAGGACAGCTTTTTATTCAGGGCTGACCATTCTTGCTTTGTGGTTTATTTACATAGAAAGAGAAATACTTATCCCTTTTATTTTGGCAGGTATCTTTGCTTACATATTTAATCCTGTTGTCAATTTCTTTTCGAATAAGATAAAACTTCCGAGATCTTTATCGATAATTATCATTTATCTTATAATTATTTCTATTTTTGTAGTTTCAAGTTTGTTTTTGGCAAGACAGATAATTGATGAATCATCGGAACTTAAAAATCTTACAAACCATTTGCTAAAAACTACAAAATCTCAAATCGAAAATCTTCCGTATTGGTTTAAACCAACCGCTCAAGAAACAATAGTATCTTTAGAAAAATCAAAAATATTTTTGCCGTTAGATATATTCAGTTTTTTCCCCGGCGCAATATCCAGAATAGTCAGTTTTTTCATTTTCCTTTTTTCAGGATTCTATTTTCTGAAAGAGGGAAAAAGTATGATTGACAAACTTTTAAATTTTGTACCCAAAAATCATAGGATAGATGTTGAGATATTGCTTTTTAAAATAAATAGCGTATTGGGAGCTTACCTTCGCGGTCAAATCCTGATAGTGGCCATAGTATCCCTTATGCTTTTCGTAGCCCTTTCCATACTTGGAGTTAGATTTTCTTTAATTTTGGCGATTTTTTCCGGGTTTGCAGAGATAGTTCCGATTATAGGGCCGATCGCAGCAGGAGGTGTGGCAGCCTTGGTAGTTCTGATAACCGGAACGGTTAATTTTTCCTTAACCCCTATTTATGGAGCTTTAGTTGTAGCAGCTGTTTATTTTGTCATTAGGCAATTTCAGGATTATTTCATAAACCCTTATGTAATGGGTAAAATAACCAAACTGCATCCTTTAATTATTCTTTTTGCGGTGTTGGCAGGAGGACATGTGTGGAGCCTGCTAGGAATTATATTGGCGGTTCCTATAGCCGCAATCATCAAAATTCTTTTAGAGTTTTCCGTAAATAAGATCAACGAACAAACAACTAGAAAATAATCCTCATTTGCCTTTATTTCTTCAATGTACTACAATACCCTTTGCTCTAGGAAGAAGATCCGTTACCCGCCAACAGCTACGCAGTTGCGGGCGGGAGGAAAGTCCAGACAGGCGTAAGGACGGGGATGGGGCGTAAGCCCCGACTAGCAATAGCTGGTATTCTAATCCTTTACTCACATGCGGGATTAGAAGCAGGTTCTGAATTAACAGGACTTGAGAGCAACAGAGACGAGTGAGAGTGAAACGGGTAATCCCACCTGCTGCAACTTTCGAATGATGCGTTTGACCATCTTTACGGAAGCATCAAAGAAAGGCACCAAGTCAAACTTGGCGTTAGTGACTAATTATCACAAACGAGATAGATTACGGCTCTGCCTCGCTGAAGCTTCAGCGAAAGCGGGATAAAACTCGCCTTCGTATGACTTCGGCGAAGTAAAACAGAATCTGGCTTATTCTCTTCCTAGAGCATTTTAAATTTCCCAAACTGTTTTCGTGTTGGAGCATCTTTCATTACTTCAAAAGCATATTCAAATTCAGTCAATAACTTTACAGACAATAACTAGCATTTTCTGATTGACAATCTCTTGAAAGAAGTGTATTGTAAAATTCAATCATATCCAAATTCAGCATGAAAACTCAAACAGCTATTCAACAAGAAAATATTTTAGAAAGAAAAATCTGGTATAGGGCAATTAAAACTATTTATATAGTAGTTTACATATTTGTTGTAATTACTATTTTATTCTTTGGTTATTCGCTTAAGCCCTATTCGGCTGTCGATTCTCTTTCTTCAATTATCATGTGCAACAACGGTAGAAGACTTGCTCCTAGCAATAATGCCACTATTTTTGAGGATGGCACTTTAGGAATTGATGATAGTTTTACTGCAGAACGTTTATGCTCCGATCAGAAGGATTTTGTTCCAGATGCTATAAATTATACTGTTCAAGTTAGTCATAAAACCTCTGGAACTTGGGCTACTCCATTACTATTTTGGGTCATTGGATTCTTTATTGCATTTTTGCTTTTTGAGGTTATTAAGCGAACCTTTTTATATATAGTCATTGGGAAAAGATTTATACGGGATTATTGGTAAAACGAGACGAGAATAAGCTTGAAACACATAGAGAGTAATATGGGCGAAAATAGTGATTTGTGGGAAACAGCTCTTGGATTTATCGGTCTATTGTTAATCATTGTAGTTCTTTTTAAGTTTTTTGGGTGGGAATTTTTCCCATCGAATATTACAGTATACGCTGCCATTTGTCGAGAAAAAGTAGTCTCCAATCACTGTAATAAACCCATAGGGGTTTTTTCTGCAGAAGTCTTTTCTCCATCTCCTTCTAGACAACAGGTTCTTTATTTAGATTACCCGAATGGATGGCGGAAATATACAGATTGTGCTGTAAAAGATAGAGAAAATTGGACATGTTGGGGATCTTCAACCAAAAAATCAGAGTTTGGGTTTAAAAATGGCAACTACTGGACAAAGATTGCGCCTTCAGAAATTAACTCATATTATGATCATTTTCCATCTAATCAAACTGATAAGATTTATTTCATGTCACGTGCAGAATGGATTCTACAAGCGTGTAAAAATAAATCATCTTATGATTTTGTTTGTTTGGCAAAGGAAACGTTTGCCGATGAGTATTCCATAAATCAAATATTTTCACGATGAAGAAGGTTTCGGAGAATTCGAATAGGTGGGATTTGAGAAAAGGCGGATAAAAAAATCGACGAGGAAGTTTATAAACTCTACGGCCTCACGTAGGAAGAAATTGGAATTGTAGGAAATAGTTAGATTGGTACTTGTTTTTTTATAATAATTGTTTACAATAGTATTGTATGAAGAAAAACAATGCTACAAAAAAAGAAGTTTATTTTATAGCAACTAAGTATAAAAACAAACCAGCGCAAGTATCTTTCTATGCAAAAAAGGGGGGACAAGTCCCTGAAGATAAGGTAGAAAAGCAACACACAAAAACTGGTGTGCGACTCTACACGCTCAATGTCTAAGAAAGAGCCGAGAACTTCAGTTGATTTTGACATAGGAATTGGCGAAATTATTCCCTCTACCCAAGAAGCATTCAAGGATGACGGTTTCCATAAGGCAACAAGGAAAGAAGAGAAAACAAGTTTCTTAACTTTTAAGCAAAACTTTCTAAAGCGCCTAGAAGAGGATTTAAAAGATAAACATCAATTTCCTACCCCTAATGAAGTTTTTATTTTTGTCGTTCAGTATTTTGTATCGGAAACACAGTATAAATCTAGAGATATTGATAATATTGCGAAAACCGCACTAGATATTCTAAAGGGAATATTCTATAAGGATGATGGTCAAGTTAAGACACTTTTGATCTGTAAAAAGATTGAACATAGAGTGCCTCAAAATTTTGCATATATTGCTATAAAAGAATTGGTTGGCGGCAGAGATGTTGAAGCGCTTAAGACTTCGGGAATAGAACGTTCGGTTACCCTATTTCAGGAACTTAAAAAACGAGGAGTGTTCTAATGATTTGTGATGGGGGTGATTTGGGGATGGGATTCGAGAACGATGTTGGGATAAGTTGGGAATTGAAATTGTAGAAAATTTCTCTTCATAGGTCTGACAAGAAAACTATATAATATAACTATATGTTGGTTTTTATCGATGATTCAGGCGACCCGGGTTTTAAGTTTGAAAAAGGCTCAACGGAAATTTTTGTTATCACTTGTATTATTTTTTCTGACGACTTGGAAGTTGAACGAGTAGGAGTTTCTATTAAAGAGCTAAGGCGTTCTCTAAAATTTCCCGATAATGTTGAGTTCAAATTTAATAAATCTTCTAGGAAAGTAAGGGAAGCCTTTCTCAATTCTATTAAAAACTTTGATTTCAAAATAAGAAGTCTTGTGATAAATAAAAGATTAATTAAAAGCGATAAATTAAAAAACGACAGAAATTCATTTTATAGTTATGCAATTAAATTACTTCTTCAAAATAGCGGCGGATCTATTCTGGATGCTAAAGTTAGAATAGACGGTAGCGGAGATAGAACTTTTAGAAAAAGTTTCTTAACTTATTTAAGAAAACAGCTCAATACAAAACAAAGAAAAATTATAAAGAACTGTAAATTGGTTAATTCAAAAAATAACGTACTCATACAAATGGTTGATATGATTTCAGGAGGTATTAAAAGATCCTATGATAAATCAAAAACGGATTATGAAATTTATAAAAATATAATAAAAAAGTGCATTGAGGATGAATGGAAATTTAGATAACAAAAAAAGACCCTTTCGGGTCTTCTCCAACCACGTTCCTATGCTAGTTGCCTAACCACGCCACCGTCCGGTGACAGTTTAGAATACAGGTTTTTGTAAGTTTATTATACCACTATAATGTAGCATTTGTACAATTTTAGTTTAATTTATGAGGCTTTTTACCACTTGACAACAATTTACAGAGAAATATTTAATTGGCTTTGCAGAGGATTTTGTATTCGCAGTTTTTACAAATCGATGATCCGGAACATTTAAAGTCACTTTTGGAAATCGCATCTACTTTTTCCAAGATTATTTTTTTTGCCTCTTCAAGCTGTTCTTTGGTTCTGGAAGTCGTTAATTTTTTTTGCTGATCAAGATAATATAGCGACAAAAGAACATTTTTAGGATCTCTATTCAGAGTATCGTCATGGACTTCCATGGCAGCAAGAGCGTAAAAAGTAAGCTGTAAATCTTGGGCTAATTGCCTGTCATTCAACATATTATTTCCGGTTTTATAATCCAAGATCTCTATGGTTTTGCCTATTTGGTCTATCCTATCTATTCGTCCTGCTACTTTGATGTCTTTTAAGCGGAATTGGAAAGGAAACTCTAAGGCAATTTGTTTAACATTTTTATCATCGGGATTGAAATTGCGATCCAGATATTTGCCGAGTATGTCTTTGGCTTTCTTCAAGGCATACTCTTCATAGGTTTTACTGGAATAACCTTCATTTATCCAGACGCGGTTAAGATACGAAGAAATATCTTTTATCTTTACCTTTTTCCCATTCATACGATCTCTAAAAAAATCCCGCAGAGCCGCATGCAAACTTGTGCCGAAACTTTGAGCAGATGAAGAAGGAGTTGGAATTCTTAGTAGATATTTTAATTTATAATGCAAAGGGCAAATGTCAAAAGTTTGCAGTTGAGAATAGGAAATATAAGTTAAAGGGGGAATTGTTGCGATTGGCGTTGGAGGTTTTGATTTTTGCTCCCAGCTAAAAAGGGATTGCTGAATAATATTTTTTTCTCCAAGTTTTAAGGTATTTAGAATGTCTCTTTCCTCCAAAGTTTCATAGACAAACGGAGAAAGTTTCCTCTCTCTTTTTCCTTCCCCATAATACTTAGCAGTAGTGAGAAACAATAAATCTCTGGCTCTGGTTAACCCGACATAGAAAAGTCTTCTTTCTTCCTCCAGATGAAAATCTCCGAGGGGAAGAATTTCCTTAATGAGTTCTTGAGGGATAGGAATTTGCTCTCTTCTTTCTCTTGTAGGAAAGCGTTGGCTGACTAGATTAACGATAAAAACTACAGGAAATTCAAGGCCTTTACTGGAATGGATAGTCAAAATATTAACCGCGTCGTTTTCTGTCCAATCCATATTGGTTGCCAGTGGGCTTTCTCCCATTTGCATTGACAAATCAATCCAATCTACAATAGCAAAAACAGAGGAGTCTTCATGATCTCCTTCATATGTTTTCAGCTTGTCGAAAAAACGGGCAATGTTTTGGGATTTCTTATAATCGTTGCCGCTTTTTGCTTCCATTAATTTTTTTAACAGTCCGCTATCTTCCAGGAAATAATATAAAATTTGTCCTCCGGTATCTTTCGGAACCCGTTTTAAATGTTTTTTTATCATCTGGATAAATTTATTTACTTTTTCTTTTGCCTGATCATTTAAGAAAGTTTTATCTATATTTTCCAAAGCTTCAAATAGACTAAGATTGGTTCTTCTTCCAAAATTTAGAATTGCCGCTATATCCCGAGCATCGAATCCGAATATGGGCATATTCAACACCCTGTATAAAGAAACAGAATCAGAAAAATTATAAAGGACTTTTAAATAGGCAATTAAATCTTTAATTTCTTCCTGATGGAATAATTGTCCCGGGCCTAAAAATTGGTAGGGGATATTTTGTCTTTCCAAAGCTCTCACGAAGGGTTGGGAGTGATCATTGGCCCGGACAAGAATTGCAATATCTTTGTACTGGTAATTAGTTAGCAGTTTATGGTTCATAGTAAGTTCTTGAATTTTTTTTGTAACTAATTCCGCTTCATTTTCCACACGGTCAGCAGACAAAAGCTCCACTTTCTCGCCCTTGATATTCCTTACGGAAATCAATTTTTTATTAATTTTTTCCTTAGCTTCCAGCCGATCCGGATTATTATTTTGAATTAATTTATATGACTTGTTTAGGATTTCTTCGGTTGAACGATAGTTTTTCGTCAAAGTTATGATTTTGGCTTTTGGAAATCTTTTCTTAAACTGGATGATGTTGGATATAGCAGCTCCCCGCCATCTGTAAATCGCCTGGTCATCATCTCCCACAACCGTGATGTTCTTTTTTGCTCCGGTAAGAAGTGTAGATAACTCATTCTGCGCGTAATTCGTATCCTGAAATTCATCAACCAAGATATGCTTAAATTGCTCTTGGTAAATTTTAAGAACGTTTTTTCTTTCTCTGAACAATTTCAAAGTGTTGGAAATAAGATCGGAGAAATCCATAACTCCTTCTTTGGTTTTGAGTTCTTCGTAAACTTGATAAGCATTAGCCAATTCCATATTCTTTTTTGTTTCTTCTTTTGAGTTTTGCTCGCCCCGCGAAGCCTTGGCGAAGTGGGGAGCTTGAGCCCAATGAAGATATTCGTTGGGTAATATGTCTTCGTCTTTTAATCTGGAAAAATGCTGAAGCAAACCTTGCAAAAATTTGTTCGGATTCCCAAGCGGCCTAAAATAACTTAAATTAAATTTGAATAGATTATTGCGCAAAAAAAGTATTGATTCGGCCTCGGTCAAAAGTTTATAAGAAGAAGTAAGCCCTATGTGAACTGCTTCGGATCTTAAAATCCGATCGCAAAAACCATGAAAGGTCATAATCCACATTTGGGTATAGCCATACGGCATTGCGACATCTACCCGTTCTTCCATTTCCCTGGCTGCTTTATCCGTAAAAGTTAGAGCGAGAATTTGGGAGGGAGGAATATTTTTTTCCAAAACCAAATATTTTATTCTTTCGGTTATGACAGTTGTCTTGCCTGTTCCGGCCCCTGCAATAATCAGAAGCGGTCCGTCTCCATGATGTACTGCTTCAAGCTGTTCACGATTTAGGATCTTCTTGTCGTCCATGGGGATATTTTACCACACCCAAAACACCTTTATTAAAGGAAACTTTCTGCCATTAGTAGTTTACTGTATTTCTACTCAACAACGATGGTTCCCGTCTGACTTGGATTTAGATGGTTATGATATTTATATGTTCCAGGTTTATCAAATCCAAGCTGTACGGATGATCCGTCACCAAACTCTCCTAAATTAAGAGGCGGATAAACAAGATGAGTTGGATGTACGGCTGAATTTACAGTGACTGTCCCGCCACTTTTATTCATCCAAACAACTTTTGTGCCAGCCTTAATCGTTAAAGTTTGAGGTACGAATCCGGAAGTCGTTACCGTAACAATAGCTTCAGCTTGTTTTTGTCCTTGAGCAGGCGGAGTTGTTACCTGTTGGTTTTGAGATCCTGATTGTGCTGGAGTTTGATTGGAGCCTTTATTAGACAATATAAATACTCCGGCAATTATAGCAACAACTATGATAACAATTAAAAATTTACTCATTTCCTTCACTCACCTCCTTTATGGTATCCCCTTCAAGACTTTTAGTCGAATTAAGTTTTTGTCCAAGCTGCCCAAACACATTACTGACATTAGAAAATTGTCCTGAAGCATTATTAATATGCCTGCCCAAGATTTCCATATTCCCCGAAACTTTTTCATAATCTCCCTGTATGGCTCTTAACATTTTGAAAACTTCACGGGAACGTCCTTCAATTTTCTTGCCTTCATAGGAAAGAAGTATGGTCTGAAGATGCGCATAAAGAGTGCTTGGAGATACAATATAAACTCTTTGTCTTCTGGCAAAGTCCATCACTTCGGTTATGTTAACCAGCTCATAATATACAGACTCGCTTGGTACATACATTAACGCGAAATCCATAGTTCCTTCTTCAGGGAGAATATATTTTTTCCCGATATCGGTGATGTGTTTTTTGACATCCCTGATAAATTCTTTTTGGAGATCATTTTTCTCTTTCTCGCTTTCTGCTTTGGTCATTTTCTGGAAATTTTCCATGGGAAATTTTGAATCAATTGGTAAAATGCCGGCATCGGTTTTTATCGCCGCATCAACTCTTTGTCCGGATTTAAATTGGTATTGCAGGTTAAAAGTATTTTTAGGAAACATTTGCGAGATAAGGTCTTTAAGAACTTGCTCTCCGATATTTCCTCGTAATTTCGGGCTTTTGAGAAAATCCTGAAGCTCCCGCATGCCTCTTCCGATTTCGCTCATCTGGCCAACTTCTTTACCAACATCTCTAATAACGGCAGCAGCCTTATCGAGCCGTTCGTTTAATTGCTTTGAATTTTCCTGAAGGGTTTTTACCATATTAGATGAAGATAAATCAATAGAACCCTGCATAGTTTTTAGCCATTCAAGCAGGGTATCGTCAGGTTTATTGTTAGGGGAGGACAGCTTTTTATTGATGATAAAAATAATTACACCAAAGCCTGCGAGCACCAAAACTAGAATAAGGATAATTTGGATATTCATAATACTAAGCTATTTCTACTATACATTATTGACAATACTTTTTTAATAGTCGAAATAGAGTTCCGGATTAGCTATAATACTTCTCCAATCCTCCTGTTTGCCATTGAAAAAGGCGGCAGCTGCGATCATTGCTGCATTGTCAGTGCAAAGATTTTTTGGCGGAGCGAAAAAATCTATTTTGCATTTTCCATTTGTCATTTTCCATTTAAATTCGTCACGGAGTTTTTGATTGGCAGCGACTCCGCCTCCAAGAAGAATGGATTTAACTTCATATTGTTGTGCGGCTTTAATTGTTTTCGCAACTAAGACATCAACGATTGCCTGTTGTGCGGAGGCGCAGATGTTGTTAATTGTTAATGGTTCATAGTTAATAGCGGGTGATAAGCTTTTGGTTTCGCGGAGCACAGCGGTTTTTAATCCGGAAAAGGAAAAATCAAAATCCTTGGAATAAATCATCGGGCGCGGGAAATTAAAGGCTTTTGGGTTTCCGTTTTTTGCCAGTTCTTCAATTTTGGCGCCTGCAGGATAAGTAATTCCCAAAAGTCTGCCGATTTTATCGAAAGCTTCTCCTGCCGCATCATCGCGGGTACCGCCAAGCCACACGATGCTGCCATGCTTTTTCATGTAGACAAGATCGGTATGCCCCCCCGAAACTATTAAAGCAATGGCCGGGAATTCCATATCGGCAGCAGAATTATGAATTATGAATTTTGAATTATGAATTTCGTTAATGAAATTCGCGTAGATGTGTCCGATGAGATGGTTAACCGGAACTAGTGGTTTTTCCAAAACATAAGCAAGAGTTCTTGCGGTTTCTACTCCTACCAATAACGATCCGATTAATCCCGGACCAACAGTAACGGCAATAACATCGATCGAACCCGCGGGGTTTTGTAAGTCAACCCCGCGGGTTGAACTCAATGCTTCTTTTATGACCGGAATCATATATTTTGCCTGTTCGCGGGCAGCAACATTAGGTATAATCCCTCCTGTTTGAGAATGAAGTGCCAGCGAGGAGGCAACTACGTTGGATAAAATTTTCAACTCTTTAGTTTTAATATTAGCATCTATAATGGCAACTCCTGTTTCGTCACAGCTTGTTTCTATACCTAAAATTTTCATAAGATTAAAGGTTCTCTGTCTTTACAGAATCTCCTTTTTTAAAATTATACTTTTTGGATAATCCCGCATTTATCTCCAAAACCATATCGGATAGTTCTTCGGGGCGATAAATAATGAGATTTTGCCTTTCTTTCGGAGGATGTACGTCTTGATAAATTGCAACGATTCGATTATTAGCAATAAAAATAATGTCAATTGGGAATTTCATATCCTTCATCCAGAAAGAATAATACGAGGGAGTACCGTATGGAAAAAGCATGCCTTGGCTCTGGGGAAGATTTGAATATTTAGATAAACCTATTTCTTTATCTTGGGAACTTTTGGCAACGTAGAGATTAAAGGTATGATTATTGATTGTAATTTTTGGTGTTTTTGCAACAGAGGATTTATTATTGGAATAATTTGCAAACACTATAATTCCAATTAACAAAAGAGAAAGCGCCAAAAGGAAAGAAATCTTTTTGCTCATAAATCTTGAGAAATTAATTCTGCGAGCCGGGTAGTGGATTGGTCTTGGATGATTTCCGTAACGGCAATTACTTTTCCATTCACTTTTTTTGCCTGACGTTGTTTATGATGTATTGACGGGTCGTCTTTGGTTACCGCAATTATCGAAGGTTTGATTTGCATTACGATTTCGTCGTATTGATTATTAGTGATTATATTTGGCAAAAGAATTACATAATCTACAGCTTTAAGGGCTGCCAGAAGGGAGGCTCTGTCTTTTTGTATATTGACGGGACGATGCTCTCCTTTTAGTTTTTTGATATTAGTGTCACTTTCCAAAAGGACAAATAAAACATCCCCTTGTTCTTTCGCTTTTTCCAAAAATATCAAATGTCCGATATGCAGAATATCAAAGCATCCGCCAACCAACACAACGCTTTTATTATTTTTTCTAATTTTTTCAGCAATAACAGCAGCTTCTCTAACTGTTAAAATCTTTTCCATATTACTCCTTAGTTCCTCTAAGATAAATAGCCCGCCAGGGTTGAAAATTGGAAGTAAATTTATCGGATAAATATTCTTTATTATCTTTCATTACTGTTCTTGTAAAAGAAACATTTGCGCCCCAAGCGGAAAAGTCAATCTGTTTAATGATTCCTTTTGGCAGAGCTGGATCATCCTGATAAACATCCGGCGGGGGAGGAACTTCATTTGTGACAATAGGCTTGGTCAAAGTAACGCTTCTCCCATCACTTGTTCCATAGAGAAGAAATGTTAGCTGTTCAATATCCGGATTAATTGAAGTTTGAATAAGGATATATTTGCCGGTATCATTTTTAAATTTAAAATCTACACTGGGAGAATAAACTGTCGCGTCAATTCCCGGAGGACTATCCTGCTCGTAATAACCAACCCTGTATGCATGAGCATGTCTTTCTATTATCGGGAGCCCTGCATTGAGAACTGCTCTAAAAAGCGTTGTGGAAACCTGACATACTCCTCCTCCGTCTCCAAGCACTGTTCTTCCGTTGGCTATAATATACGCCTGCTGATATCCTGTAAATGCGGAGACATCTCCCAAAGCTTTATTGAAAGAAAATACTTCATTTGGGGCTACCAAAATTCCATTTAATCTGGTTGCCGCCAAAGTTACGTTATAAACTCTATTGACTATAGAATGCTGGAAAAGAGAATTTCCTTCACCAATAAGTTCTTTAATTCCCAGATTATTAATTTTATCTATGGTGATTTTTGGTTTTAGGATTTTGACAGGAATAGGAATAACCAAACTTTTAATTTTTCCTGTTGCTACGGATTGGAAGTTGGCATTAAGCTCGCTTTTTATAGCCTCAATATCTATCTCTTGGCCATCAGAGGAAGGAGTAAAAACAGACACTTTACCATTTTGCAGATTAAATACTGCGTCAACAGGTGCGACATACATTTTATTGGCAGTTGGCATTAATAAATTTTGCAGTTTTTCTTCCGAGTAATGATAAGAAGTTTGGAGATTTAGTCCGTTGAGATAAGCACTTAGAATTATATTTATGTTGGAAAGTATTCCTTCGGAACGCCCTAAGCTAATTGCCTGTTTGGCTATAAGATTTTCATCGAACCCATAATTAATATCTTTCGCATAAATTGTAACAGTGTCGTCATTACTTAAAAAAACAAATTTCGTATTGCCAAACGCGTCATTTTTTTTGGCAAAATAATCTTTTATTCTTTGCTCGGTTTTTCCGCCCAAATTTATTCTATCTGCCGTGATGCCGGGATAAACTACGTTGGCATTTATTTTCTCAAAAATAATCAGGGTAAAGCTCGCCAATAAAAAAATGCCTAAAGACGCGCCAATGATAACCCATAGGGCTTCTTTCGCAATTTTCGCCAGCTTATGTTTTTTAGTATGTAAGATTTTCATTTGATATGAGGCCTATGTGGTATTATACTAAATATAGCATATGGATGAGAATACAATTTTTCAAAATCCTAAGGTATTTGTGCCCTCCCAGCCAGAAGAAGGTACTTCTTCGTTGCCTGAATCGGAATTAGCTCAAGAGCCGCCAGCAGAAGCTCCCAATAGGAATATTTTAAAATTTATAATAGCGGTAGTTACTGTTATTGCTTTAGTCTTTCTTTTTATTAAGATTGTGCTTCCCGGCTTACAAAAACCAAAAGAAACTCAAGTTACATTATCGTACTGGGGTTTATGGGAGAGTCCTTCGGTAATGCGGTCGGCAATAACGGAGTTTGAAAAAGAGAACCCAAATATTAAAATTAATTACGCAGTTCAGGACGTAAAAAAGTATAGGGAAACACTTGCTACCAGAATTAAAAATGGTACAGGTCCGGATATTTTCACTTTTCATAATACGTGGTGGCCAATGCTATCTTCGGATCTTTTGCCTTTACCAAAAGAAACGCTTACCAAAGATGATTTTGCAAAATGGTTTTATCCGGTCGCAAATACAGATTTAATTAAAAATGGGGCGATATATGGGATTCCGGTTGGAATAGATACTCTTTCTCTGTATGTCAATACGAAGCTTTTTGAAACGGCTAACCTTCAAGTCCCGAACACTTGGGTTGACTTTACCAATGACGCAAAAAGACTTACGGTTAAAGACACCAATAATAAAATAACAACTTCAGGGGCTGCTTTGGGAACATTTAACAACATTACTCATGCTCCGGATATAATTTCTTTGCTTTTCGTTCAAAATGGAGTAAATTTGTATGATATTCCCAAAACCTCTCAAGCAGCAAGTGAAGCTTTAACTTTTTACACTGCATTTGCAATGGGTGAGAGTAATATTTGGGATAATACTTTAGACCAATCAATGTTAGCTTTCGCTAAAGGGAATTTGGCTATGTATTTTGGTTATTCCTGGGATTTTTTCGCGATAAAAGCTATAAATCCAAATCTTGCATTTGCTATCTATCCCGTGCCCCATCTTGGCAGCCAAAACATGACGATTGCAAGCTATTGGGCAAATGGTGTTTCCGTAAAGAGCAGCCATCAGAAAGAAGCGCTTTTATTTATTAAATTTTTAGCGCAAAAAGGAACGCAGGAAAAACTTTTTACCGAAGAAGCAAAAACCAGACTTTTTGGTCAGCCCTACGCAAGAATAGACCTAGCAGATTCTTTGAAAACTAATACTTATGTTTATCCATTTGTCCTACAGGCAAAAGATGCGGTTTCTTCATTTTTCGTAGATAGCACATATGATAATGGTTTAAATTCCAAAATGAATGCTTATCTTGGCAAGGCAGTAGAATCTGTTTTAGGAAATACATCTCCCCAAACTGCAGTGGATGTTCTTTCTCAAGGAGTTGCGCAAGTTCTTAAACAGTACTCTCAATGAAACGCCCCATTAATAATAGTATAATGCCCTCATGCAAAAAAGTATAAAAAAGGCAGTTTTACAAACTCTTATTTACAGCGATATTTTTGATTACCCTTTGTCAAAAGAAGAAATTTGGAAATTTTTAATTGGTAAAAATATTGATAGGGGATTTTTTGAAAAAGAGTTAAAGAGCTTGGGGTCTGAATCTACACCCTTGGGGTGTAGCCATAAAAATAATTTCTATTATCTTTTGGGCCGGGAAAAAATTGTAGAAAAAAGAATTAAAAGAGAAAAAATAAGTAGAGAAAAACTTAAAATTGCCAAAAAAGTAGCCAGATGGCTGTCATATATTCCTACCACGCTTTTTGTAGGGGTAAGCGGAGCATTAGCATTAAAAAATTCCCATAAGGATGATGACATAGATTTATTTATTATCACTTCCAAGAACACTCTTTGGATTACAAGATTAGCGATAGTTGTTCTGCTTATGTTTACCGGACAGTACAGAAAACGTACTGCCAAAGATGTTTGTGATAAAATTTGCTTGAATATGTTGATTGACGAAACAAGTTTGCAATTGCCGTTAAAACAGCAGGATTTATACGGCGCGCATGAAGTTATTCAGCTAATGCCAATTTTTGTCAAAGACAATGTGCATCATAGATTTTTGCAAGCAAATAAATGGGCAGAAAAGTTTCTGCCACAAGCCGTAAGAAGAATCAAAAATAGACAAAAAAAATCATTATTCCTAATTCATAATTCATTATTCATTTTAGAGTGGTTAGCAAAACAGCTTCAACTTTGGTTTATTAATAAGCACAAAACAAAAGAAATAGTTTCAGATAAATTTCTCGCTTTTCACCCGTTCGATTACAGAAAGAAGATTTTAAATCTTTATCAAAAGAGAATAAAGAAGTATGAAATTTAATTTAGTTGCCTGCGGAGGAACATTTGACCATTTCCATAAAGGCCATAAGTTTTTATTAAGGTTAGCTTTTTCTTTAGGAAAGAAGGTTGTTATAGGTGTAACTAGCGATGAATACGTTAAGAAATTAAAAATTAATCCTTCGACAAGCTCAGGAGAAAAATTAAAAATTATAGAGCCGTTTGAGAGCAGAAGACTGGCGGTTTTAGAGTTTGTAGAATCAGAAAAAGCTTTGGAAAAAGTAGAAATAGTAGCAATAAATGACTTATTCGGTCCTACAAGAGCGAAAGATTTTATATGCGATGCGCTTGTTGTGTCGGAGGCATCCATCAACAGTGCCAAAACTATCAACAAAGAGAGGAAAAAAATGGGTTTATCGCAGCTTAAGATAATTGTTCAAAAATTGATTTTAGCTTCCGACGGAAAACCAATAGCGTCTTTTAGAATAAGGAATGGAGAAATAGACAGAGAAGGCAGACCTTATATTAATTCTTTATGGCTTAAGCATAAGCTGCTGTTAACAGAAGAAATAAGAAAGAGATTAAAAAAACCATTAGGCGTTTTGATAAGAAATTTTAAAGAGTCTTCAGATAAAAAGTTCTCTTTTGTCATAACGGTCGGGGACGTTGCTACCAAAGCGTTTAACGATTTATCCTTAAAACAGAATATCGCGGTTGTAGATTTTAAAGTGGGCAGAAAAATTATGTTTTCCGGAATTAAGGAATTGGGATTTCTAGGGACAGAAATAATAATTGAAGTTAATAATCCGGCGGGCTGTCTTACTCCTGCCATTTTTACAGGGGTGCAAAATGCATTGAAGCAGGGATTGAGAAATAGGGTAATTATTAAGATAGAAGGAGAAGAAGATTTATCAGTGTTGCCTTTGATTTTAGTGGCGCCTCTTAGCTATGTTATCTTCTACGGACAGCCAAATAAAGGGATTGTAGGAGTAGAGATATCAGAGGAGAACAAAAAAATTGCCTATGGGTTGGTTAATAGATTTGAGATGCTGAAATAAATTCAGCATGACACAGGAGCAAATTAGTACTAGAGGTTATTGACAAGTAGTCTATTTTAGGATATATTTGCGTTGTAATATCCCTCAAAATTAAACACGGAGGGATTTTCTTTTAATAAGGAATGTATGGATAATAAAAAAACATATTTAACAAAAGAAGGATTAGTTGAACTTAAAAAAGAATACGACGAGCTGGTTAACGTGAAAAGACCGGATGTTCTTTCCAGAGTTTCTCAAGCAAGAAATATGGGAGATTTGTCCGAAAACGCAGAGTATACGGCAGCAAGAGAAGAGCTTTCGTTGATAGATACCAGAATTGATGAGTTAGAAGGGCTTTTGAAACAAGTAATTTTGATAAACGAACGAGGCCAAAATGGCCACAGTATTGTCAAATTGGGTTCGAAAGTAACAGTGGAAGTAAAAGGGAAAAAAGAGGAGTTTACAGTTGTAGGAGAAATGGAAGCAAACCCGGAAGAAAAGAAAATTTCCCACAAATCTCCTATAGGCAGCGTTCTTCTTGGTAGAAAAGTTGGAGAAAAAGTCGAAGTTGAAGCCCCAGCAGGAAAAATAGTTTATAAAATAGTTGAGATCGGTTAATCTTTCTATTTTTTGATATAATAATTCTTAGGATGCAAGGTACTTCTAATATCATTCGCAAAGACATTAGCCATTTAGCCAAATCTCCCAACATTTTAGATTACGAGAAGAGTTATAAAACTTTCTCCTGGAAAAAAGCAGATCAAGAAATCGATTACTTTGAAGACGGTACGCTAAATGCAGCCTATAACGCTATCGATAGGCATGTCAAGACCAAGCGGAAGACTAAGATAGCTTTGTTTTTTGAAGGACAAGATGGTAATAAAGAAAAGTATACTTTTTACGATCTGCATAAATTAACCAATAAATTTGCCAACATACTTAAAAAGTATGAGATTGAAAAAGGCGATCGGGTTTTTATTTTTCTTCCCACCATTCCCGAACGCTATATAGCTTTTTTAGGTACGCTTAAAATTGGCGCTATTGCCGGTACTTTATTTTCCGCATTTCAAGAAATTGCTTTAATGGATAGACTATCCGATAGCGGAGCCAAAATCCTTATTACCAATTCGGTTCTTTTTCCTAGAATTGAAAAAATTTGGAAAGATTTACCCAATCTTGAACGGGTAATCATCGTCGAGAGAGGTTCGGTTGTTTTGGCTAAGGGCAAAAGGCTTGTTTATTACAAACAGGAAATGAGCAGGGCTTCGGATAAATTGAAAATTGCGCACATGCAGAAAGAGGATTCTTCCTACATGCTTTATACATCTGGAACAACCGGAAAATCAAAGGGAATTATTCATTCCCACTACGATATTTTGCAGGCAATTTATACTACAAAATTTGCCTTAGACGTACAAGAAGATGATATCTATTGGTGTACCGCGGATTTGGGTTGGGTAACAGGCGTAGTCTATGGAGCGATGGGAATTTGGGGTTTAGGAGGCAGTTCGGTTATTTTCGAAGGCAGATTCTCTCCGCAAAGTTGGTATAAGGTGATTGAAGATTATAAGGTAACCATTTGGTATACTGCCCCAACTGCCATACGAATGATCATGGGTTCGGAGGTGGATGTTAAGAAGTTCAACTTATCATCGCTTAGGTTTTTGGCTAGCGTTGGTGAGCCTCTCAATCCCGAGGCTATCTGGTGGGCGCTTGAAACTTATGGGTTACCATTTCATGATAATTGGTGGCAAACAGAGCTGGGAGGAATTTGCATTGCAAATTACGCTTCCTTAGACATTAAGCCCGGCTCGATGGGTAAGCCCTTTCCCGGTGTCAAAGCAGCTATTGTTGATGAGCACGGTAAAGAATTACCTGCAGGGGAAGAAGGAAGCTTAGCTCTTAAACCGGAGACCGTTATCTCTTTGATGAAAGAGATTTGGGGAAATGAAGCTAAATACAAATCTTACTTTGCCAACGGCTGGTATTTATCGGGAGATAAAGCCTACAAGGATAAAGATGG
>CAYPUE010000003.1:6993-18910 GCA_964414015.1 uncultured Gammaproteobacteria bacterium | reverse complement strand
AAAATTATGCGTAGGGTTTTAAAAGCGAAAGAATTAGGATTGCCTGTCGGAGATATTTCCACTCTTGAGGATTATTAGCTTTAGATATCTTGGTCAAACAATGATTGCAATATAGAAAACGCCCTATTCGTTTCTTTTTCGGGTAAAACTATCGTAAATTCCAGATAGGCAGATACGATTTCAATAATATTAATTCCTTCCCAGGCAAGAGATTTTAAGAAGAAATAAAAGATCCCGGGAGTTAAAATTGCCTCTTTTGGAAGCCTAATCGTGATAGAGGATAAATTAGTAAATTCAGCAGCAATTGCTTCGCCTTTCAAAAGATCTCTTATGGTGCTATGTAAGTCTTTGCTGGCAATAATTGTTGTTTCAAAAACTCCTTGAGTTATTGTAAAGAAGTGTTTTTCGTTAGTCTGTGACAACTTCAACAATAAGGGATATTTTTCAATAAGATTATTTGTGTTTGAAACACACACTTCAATAAGATTGGACCGAACAATCATGTCTGGAGGAGTTTTAAATATAGTGTTGGAAACATACTTGGGTTTTATTTGCATTGAGAGTCTGTTAAGAGCCATTACCACAGCGGGATAACTTACCTTTTTTTCAAGGATTTGCTCAAGCTCTGGTTTTATGTACCGAGCCAAAGAAGATACGTTAATAATCCCTTTAGATATGGCTTCAGATAGATATCTTGAACGGTTAATAATTTTCTCCGCAGCTTCAGGTACTGTTATCATAGCTTGCACTGAACGAATGTGAACGTGTTTAAATTATAACATAATATATGGTATTTGTCAAGGATTTATATAAACTTGACAAAATATATGTTTTCTAGTAATATAGCTAGCATATGAGTCCTGAAGTGTTTATTCAAAGTATCCTACCCATGAAAACAGAAAACTTAGCGAGAGTATCATATACAGCAGTTATTCCGGATGTAACTAGAGTAGATTTGGCAGGAACCATCTCTTCTTTGATTATGGAAGCAGCGCAGAATGGAGATATGTTGCCTAAAACACCCCAAGATATTCTCGGCTTCTTTAGCAAGGGAGACTCTATGGTTTTAATAGATAAAAAAGATGGTAAGTTTTTAAGCCATGCAGCCATAACCGACAGATATAAAGACGGTAGCGTGGAGGTGGGAGGTGTTTGTACAGCTAAAGATAAACAAAGGAATGGTTTTGCAACAGACGTTACTGAAGCTCTCTTGATTCGAATAAGAGAAAGAGAACCAAATACGACAATTATTACTTTGGCAAATGAAAAAAGTAAGGGTTTATTCCAGAGATTAGGCGGTACAGAAATGGATCCCGCCGAGTTGGACAAAGAAGTTTGGTCTGCATGTAAAGATTGTAAAAAGAAGCCTCCAGCAAGCGCAAATGGGGAATTTAAGTGTTGCGATACTCCTTTTAACCTAACCTCTTTTGGCAAAAAGGATGTTGCTCCTCCAATATTGTTATTTGATGTAGGAGCTCATACCAATGGTACAAATGGCACCAATCATGCTAAGATATAACCATGCAGGAAAACAGATTGGTGCAGACATTTTTAGACCTCGTTAGGATAGATAGCCCCTCCGGTCACGAAGAAAAAGTAAGAGAATACGTTGCGAAATTTGTCGAGAAACTTAGTTTAAAATCTTTTCAAGATAGACGCGGAAATTTAATTGTAAAAGTTAATGGAGTAGGAGAGCCTCTTTTGTTAGGAGCTCATTTAGATACGGTTGAGCCGGGCAGGAATATAAAACCTCAAATAGAAAATGGAATCATAAAAAGTGACGGCATGACGATTCTTGGCGCAGATAACAAAGTGGCAGTTGCCGCGATACTAGAAGCCTTAAGATTTTTGGCGGAAAATAGAACCCAAATAAGGCCTCTTGACGTGGTATTTACGTTGGCGGAAGAAACTGAATTTGGTTCAGGTAAATTGGACTTTGGAAAGATAGAAGCGAAAAAGGGCTATATTTTCGATAGTCTTATTCCTGTTGGCGGTATAATTACCGCTTCCCCTTTCTGTAATGATTTGCAAATTAAAATTATTGGTAAAGCAGCGCATGCGTCTTTGCCCCATGAAGCAGTAAATGCTTTAAAAGTATTAGCCGTTGCTATCAGTAAGATAAAACTTGGCAAGATAAATAATAAAACAATTGCAAATATTGGCATTGTTACCGCAGGTTATATGCCGAGCACTGTTCCCGGAGAAGCGATAATTAGAGGAGAAGTTAGGAGTTTTGCTAAAAAGGAAGCTGAAAAATACTCTAATTTAATAATTAATAAATTTAAGCAAGTTGCTTTTCAATTTGGCGCCAAGATTGAAGCAAAAATTATTGAGTCATGTCCGGGTTATGAATATTCCATAAGTGATGCATTTATTCAGGCAACAGAGAAAAAAATAAGAGATTTTGGTTTAAAACCTTTTTTGGTGAAAAAATGGGCATGTTCAGATGCGAACATTTTCAACAATAATGGAATGCAAATAATTAATTTAGGTGACGGTGTGGTTAATGCGCATACCGTAGACGAACATATCTCAATAGATGATTTGTCAAAATTAGGACAGTTAGTTTTATATTTAGCTACAAATTAAAATGTATATTTACAAAAATTTTCCTCTTAAAGACATTATTTATTACGGAATTGGCGGGAAAGCAAGGTTTGTCTTGAAAGTTCAAAATAAAAAAGATCTCCTGGAAGCCTTGGAGTTTATTAAAGTAAATAAAATTAAAAAAGCATTGACTATTGGGTTTGGATCAAATCTTTTAGTATCAGATAATTTTTTCGATGGCGCAGTTTTGTGGTTCTGCAGGGCAGAATTTCCGCAAATAAAGTTTTTAGAAAATGGTCTAGTAGAAGTTTTTGCAGGAGAAAATCTTGACGACGTTACCCAATTTGCATTTAAACATAATCTGATTGGGTTGGAATGGGCAGGAGGACTTCCCGGAACAATCGGAGGGGGAATTCGAGGGAATGTCGGTGCGTTTGGCGGAGAAATAAGCACTTCAATTGAAAAAGCAGAAGTTTTCGATCTTATCAGTAATCAAATAAAAGTTTTAGATAATAAAGATTTAAAATTTTCGTATAGAAGCAGTTTGGTAAAAGAGAATAAAAACTTAATCGTTGTAAACGCATTTTTTAAGCTCTCAAAAGCAAATGAAGAAGAATTAACGCAAGCAAAAAAAGTTTACTTTTCCCATATAGATTACAGGAAGAAAAATCATCCTTTGGATTATCCTTCCTGCGGTTCTGTTTTTAAAAATATTACCGAACAAGAAGATGTTGAAAAAATATTAAATGTTTGGCCAGACATAAAAGAGCAAGTTGAAGGAAAATGGCATGGAAAAGCGGCAATGGGTTATATAATAAATAGATTGGGATTTTCAGGAAAAGCATACGGAGGGGCGCAGGTTTCCGAAAAACACGCAAATTATATTTTAAATAAAAACAAGGCTTCATTTTCCGATGTTAAAACTTTGATTCAGGAGATAAAAGATAAGTTTAATAAAACATTTGGTTTTTACCCCGAAGTCGAAGTAGAAGTGATAGAATAAAGCTATGTTTTGGGCAGATAAAGTTGCACAGGAATTAAAAAATAGAAAGTTGCCGCTTGAATGGGTGGATGATATGAAGACTCCATCCGGTCGAATTCACGTTGGTTCTTTACGAGGAGTGGTTATACACGACTTGGTATATAAGTCGCTAATTAGGATGGGAGTTAAAGCGAAATATACTTATATTTTCGACGATCATGATCCAATGGATGCTTTACCTGTTTATCTGCCGAAAGAAAAATTCGAGCAATATCTCGGAATGCCTCTTTTTAAAGTTCCGTCGCCTGAAAAAGGATTTGAAAATTACGCAAAATATTACGCTTTGGAATTTAAAGATGTCTTTAATAAGATAGGATCTCATCCTGAAATTTTATGGTCTACAGATTTATACTTAAGCGGTAGAATGAATCCTTTGATAAAAGAATGTTTGGATAAAGCAGATAAAATAAGGAAAATATATGAGGAACTCTATAAGAAAAAAATTGCAAAAGATTGGTATCCGTTCCAGCCGTATTGTCCGAACTGCGGTAAAGTTTCAACGACAAAAGTTTATGATTGGGACGGAGAGAAAGTTTCCTTTACATGCAATATCGAAGGACTTGCGTGGACGAAAGGATGCGGTTTTAAAGGGGAAATATCGCCATTTAGCCCAGCCAAGGGCGGGGGAATCGCAGGTAAGCTTCCTTGGAAAGTAGAATGGCCTGCGAAATGGAAAGCGCTTGGGATTACGGTTGAAGGAGCGGGCAAAGATCATATGAGTAAAGGCGGCTCTCATGATTTGGCATCTCTTATCTGTGAACGAGTTATTAAATATACTATTCCTTACCCGGTAGGATATGAATTTTTTTTAGTGGGAGGCAAAAAGATGTCTTCATCGAAAGGCCGTGGGTCATCTGTTTCAAAAATGCTGGAAATTTTACCGCCGGAAATACTAAGATTTTTAATGGTGAAGACAAAATTAAATCAAACTATAGATTTTGATCCGTCGGGCGATACAATTCCAAAACTCTTTGATGAATATCAAGAGGTTGGTTTTTCAAATGAACCTGATAAAAAAAGAATATTCGAACTTTCTCAAGTTACCGATAAAGTCAAAAAACTCCCTAGAATAAAGTTTATGCAATTGGTTCAATGGCTCCAAGCTCCCAACATGCAGAGCCAGTTGGTAAAAGAGGGAGCAGAAGAATGGGTTCCCTATGCCAGAAGATGGATTGAGGCTTTCGCTCCGGAGGAAAATCGTTTTATTCTGAAAAGAGAAATTCCGGAAAGTTCGAAAAAGTTATCTTCAGAACAAAAGAAGTTTTTGGCTAAGATATTGGAGGAGTTAAATAAAGAATGGGAATCGGAAGATCTACAGGAAAAATTATATATCTGGGCGAAAGAGTTGAATCTTCCATCCCATGAAGCATTTGCCGCAATATATCTTTCCCTATTTGGAAAAAATTATGGACCAAAGGCGGGATGGATTATTGTTAAGAACAAAGATTTTATTAAAAAAAGATTTGAAGAAGTCCAGTAATGCAAAAACTTCTTATTGCTACCCATAATAAAGGAAAACTTAAAGAATTCAAGTATTTTCTTTCCGATTTACCTTTTAAAGTTGTTTCTCTTTCCGATTTAGGAATTAAAGATAATATTGAAGAGACTGGAGAAACTTACAGAGAAAATTCACAAGCTAAGGCATTATTTTATTCTAAAAAAAGCAATTTACCGGCAATAGCGGATGATGGAGGAATAGAAATAGAAGCTTTTGGCGAAGCACCGGGAATAAAAAGTAAAAGGTGGTTGGGCTATGAAGCGACAGATAAAGATTTAATAAAAAATATGATAAAGATTGCAAAAGAATTGCCCGATAATAATAGGAGAGCGTTTTTTAAAACAGTTGTGTCATTAGCGATGCCGAACGGAAAAGTTTGGAGCGTTAACGGTAAGGTTGAAGGAATTATTGCGGAAAGACCTTATTTAAAACCTTTAAAAGGATATCCCTACCGGTCATTTTTCTATTTGCCCCGAATTAAAAAATATTATCATGAAGATCAATTGACCGATGAAGACCAAAAGCTCTATAATCATAGATATAAGGCAATACAAAAACTTAAGCCAATCATTATTAGGGAATTGATTGGTTAACGTATTAACGGGTTAACGAATTCAATTCGTTAGTTTTTTAATTCGTTAATTGGATAATTGAAGCGTTATGATTGATATTAAATTTATCAGGGAAAATCCAGAAATTGTTCAAAAAGCAGCAAAAGATAAAAATATTGACATAAACATTGCTCACGTTTTGGAGATTGATAAAAAATATAAAGAATTATCAATTGTTGTTCAGAAACTCCGGGAAGAAAGAAATCTTTTAATTTCTACGATAAAAGGAAAACCAACTGCAGATCAAATAGAAAAAGGCAAAAATATAAAAGTAAAACTAGAAAAAGAAGAGCATGCGCTAAAAGCAGTAGGAGATGAATTAAAAATATGGCTTTTAAAAATTCCAAATATTCCTGCAGAAGATACGCCGATTGGTCCCGACAATAAGTTTAACAAGGAAGTTTCTAAGTGGGGAGAAATACCGAAATTTGATTTTCCAATAAAAAACCATATAGAGATTGGCAATAATTTGAATATCTTAGATTTTGTTACGGGAGCTAAGGTTTCCGGTTTTCGCGGTTATTATTTAAAAAATGAGGGAGCTTTATTGCATTGGGCAGTTTTAAATTTTGCTTTTCAAAAAATGGTATCCCACGGTTTTAATCCCATGGTACCTCCAACATTAATCCACGAATTTGCCTTGTTGGGAAGCGGTCATTTTCCCTTTGGTAAACAAGACGTTTATCAAATTGCCAATCCCGGAAAATTAGAAAGCGGGGAAGAAATTAAAAACCCTATTTATTTAGGCGGAACTTCCGAACCTTCGCTACTGGCTTATTTCGCAGACAAAACTTTAAATGAAAAAGAATTACCTATTAAAGTTTGCGCTCTTACCCAGTGTTATCGATCCGAAGTGGGAAGTTACGGAAAAGATGTTAAAGGGTTATATCGCGTACATGAATTTATGAAAGTTGAACAGGTTATGATTTGTAAAAATGATTTGAAAGAGTCAGAAAATTTACATCAAGAAATGCAATCTATTTCCGAGGAAATTCTGCAAGAACTTAATCTTCCTTATCATGTTGTTCAAAATTCAACAGGAGATATGGGGGCTGGAAAATATAAAATGTTTGATATTGAAACTTGGATACCTGCAATGAATGGTTATGGAGAAACTCATTCAAACTCTAATTTAATCGATTGGCAAGCCCGTAGACTTAATATGAAAGTTAAAGATAAAAAAGGAATTATTAATTATTGTTATACTCTAAACAATACAGTTATTGCCTCACCAAGAATTTTAATTGCGATTTTGGAAAATTATCAACAGAGAGATGGATCTGTTTTAATTCCAAAAGTTTTGCAAAAATATATCGGTAAAAATATTATAAAACCTCAAGAATAATTTCCAAATTTTATTTTTTGTCAAAAAAAATGATAAAAATGGGGTTAAATTAGCGTTTCTGATTTTTGTTGATTTAATAATCTAAATATAATGTTTTGAAGCAGAGTAAAAATCTTGACAAATAAAAAAAATTTATTCACGATAATAATTAACGAGGGGAGGTGAATTGTAACATGGCAAAGAAAAAGAAGAAGAAATCAAAGAAGAGATAATTGGTAAGTAATTTGGAACATTACCAATTGATCAGTTGGTAATCCCGCACCACAATATGGTGCGGGATTTTTGTGATAGAATAGATAATATATGTTCGGTATTCTAACTAAATTTTTTGACTCTAACGAAAAACAAATAAATAAACTTAAACCTCTTATTTTAGAAATCAATTCTTTGGAAAGGCAAATAAAAAAATTAAAAGATAAAGATTTTTCTAAAAAAACCCAGGAATTTAAAGAAAGAATAAAAAGCGGAGAATCTTTAGATCTTCTTTTGCCGGAAGTTTTTGCAATGGCGCGGGAAGCATCTTTAAGAGCGATAGGACAACGGCATTTCGATGTGCAGCTTATGGCAGGAATAGTACTGGCAAGCGGGAAAATTGCAGAACAAAAGACAGGAGAGGGGAAAACTTTAAGCGCAGTGCCGGCATTATATTTGCACAGCTTAACAGGAAATAATGTTCATTTAGTAACAGTTAATGATTATCTTGCTCGTAGAGATGCGGGATGGATGGGTCCGATATTTAATCGTTTGGGTATTAAAGTGGCATCTATAATTAGTGAAAAGTCTTTTATTTTTGATTTAAATTTTGCGGATAAAGGAGTTTCAGATTACAGATTATCCCACTTAAGAGAAATAACCAGAAAAGAAGCTTATCAAGCGGATATTGTTTATGGTATAAATTCAGAATTCGGTTTTGATTATTTAAGAGATAACATGGCGCAAAATATTTCAGAAGTAGTGCAAAGAAAACATTATTTTGCGGTTGTTGACGAAGTAGACTCGGTACTTATTGACGAAGCAAGGACTCCCCATATAATTTCCGCGCCGGATGAATCACCTGCTCAAAAATATTATGAATACGCAAGTCTTGTAGGAAAATTAAATTCGGATATTGACTATAAAGTCGATGAAAAATTACGTACAGTGCATCTAACCGATCATGGTCTTGAAAAAATTGAAAAAGTTTTTAACATCAGGAATATCTACGAAAAAGATTTCGATACTGTTTACCATATAGAGGCCGCGCTTAAAGCCCACACTCTTTTTAATAAAGAAAAAGATTATATTGTTAAGGATAATCAGGTTATTTTAGTTGATGAGTTTACGGGTAGGCTAATGATTGGGAGACGGCTTTCGGAAGGTTTACACCAAGCACTCGAGGCAAAAGAAAATGTTTCTATCCAAAGAGAGTCAAAAACTCTTGCTACTGTTTCTTTGCAGAATTATTTTAGAATGTACGAAAAATTGGCTGGTATGACAGGGACGGCTGCCACAGAGGCGGAAGAATTTCATAAAATTTATAAACTTGACGTTGTAGTAATTCCTACCAATAAATCAATGATTAGAATTGATCATAAGGATTCGGTTTACAAAACAGGGAGAGCAAAATTATCAGCGGTTGCGGATGAAATAGAAAAAGTTCATAAAATCGGACAGCCGGTTCTGTTGGGAACAACATCAATTGACAAAAACGAATTAATCTCAGAACTTTTAAGACGCCGGGGAGTAAAGCACGAAATTCTCAATGCTAAAAACCATGAAAGAGAAGCGCAAATTCTCGCAAAAGCCGGAGAGGAAGGAGCGGTAACTGTAGCAACCAATATGGCAGGCCGTGGTGTAGATATTATTTTGGGAGGCGATACTCCAAAACAAAGTGACGGCAAAGACAAAATCGGAACTTCGGAATGGAAAGAATGGGAGAAGAAACATCAAAAGGTAATTTCGCTTGGCGGACTTTATGTGATTGGTACGGAAAAGCATGAGGCGCGCAGAATAGACAATCAGCTTAGAGGGAGGGCCGGAAGGCAAGGAGATCCGGGAAGTTCTCGTTTTTTTGTATCGTTGGATGATGAGGTAATGCGGCTTTTTGGAGGCGACACAATTGCGAAATTAATGACCAGATTTAACATGCCGGAAGAGGTACCAATACAAAGCGCCATAGTATCTAGAGCCATAGAACAAGCTCAAATGAAAATTGAAGGATTTAATTTTGACATAAGGAAACATCTGGTTGAGTACGACGATGTTCTCAATATTCAACGGCAAATAATCTATAAAAAGAGGAGAAAAGTTTTGGAAGAACAAAATTCTCTGAAAGAAGAAATTTTAGAAAAGATAAGCAATGCGATTTCAGTTTTGGTTAATACGCATTCTTATGAAGAAAATTCTTTGAAAAATATTATTGATGAGTTCGTAACCATAATTCCATTTGATGAGCAATCAAAAAATCAACTCATCAAAGAACTGGAGCAATTGCTTGAAAATTTACAACGAGTAAGTTTCCTTTCAAATATCGCAAAAGATATTTATGAACAGAGAGAAAAAAAATTAGGTAATGAGCTGACAAGAAAATTAGAAAGATTTGTAATCTTATCCGTTATAGACAACCTTTGGATAGATCATTTAGATGCAATCGAAAATTTACGGCAGGGAATTGGCCTTAGAGGTTACGGCCAAAGGGATCCGTTAGTTGAGTATAAAAATGAAGCATATAAAATGTTTGAAAAATTAGTAGCAGAAATTGACGATCAAATTGTGCATAGAATTTATAAAGTCCAAATTCAAGAAGCACCTCCTTCTTTACATCAGCACAAACATATTGTTGCAAAGCCCGCAGGAAATATTCCTGAAGTTTCACAGAACAACGCTTCCAAGACAAACGAAAAAACGTCTAAGAATAAAATTGGCAGAAACGACCCGTGTTGGTGCGGAAGCGGAAAAAAATATAAAAAATGCCACTACCCGAATTAAATTTTCATAAATTATATTAATGGAAAAAAATAAATTTAATTTTTTATTTTTTTTAATTATTCTTTCTCTATCCACTTTTATTTTGTTTTGGCAGGTTTTTCTCCAAAATAAAATTCCATTCTCCGCAAATCTCCTTGCTTCTTTTTTTAATCCCTGGGCACAGGAGAAATTTAACGGCTGGGAAACTGGAATTCCCAACAGGCCTACAGGTAAGGATGATCTTTGGATTTTTTATCCGCAGAGAACGTTTACAGATAGCCTCCTTAAAAAAGGAGAAATGCCATTTTGGAATCCGTATTCTTTTTCGGGAAATTACCATTTGGGGCTTTCGGAAACAGCAGTTTTTTATCCTCTGAATATTTTGTTTCTTATTTTTCCACAGATTAATGTTTGGGTTTTTCTAATTTTGATAGAACCAATCATTGCGGGAATAGGAATGTTTTTATTTTTAGGGAAAATTGTTGTCTTTAAAAAATCAGCAATTCTCGGAGCCTTTGCTTTTGCTTTCTCGGGAATTATAGTTGTTAGATCGGTAGAGGGTTTAAGCGTTGGCCACACTCTAATTTGGATGCCATATATTTTTTGGGGAATAGAATCATTTTTTCAAACAAAAAAAATAAGATATCTTTGTATAATTCTTTTTTCCTTGATGTTTTCTCTTCTTGCGGGATGGCTGCAATATACGTTTTATATATTTGGGTTTTCCTTAATTTATTTACTATTTAAAATTTATCTTGACAATAAAAATAAATCAAAATTTTATTATTTAGCATTAATTCCTTTTGTAGTTTTACCCTCAATAACTTTGTTTCACATACTACCGTCGTTTCAAGCTCTTTTGGATTCTCCAAGAGTTGGCTTATCGGGACGAGTATTTTCATTCCAGCATTTAATGCCGATATCCCACATTTTTACTCTAATTATTCCGGATTTTTGGGGAAATCCTGCTGCCTACAATTATTTTGGAAAAAGCGACTATAAAGAGTCAGTAATGTTTATAGGAATAATTTCTTTTATATTTTCTCTCTTGGCAATATTTGCAAGAAATAACAAAAAAATAATTTTTTTCCTTGTTTCAATACTTCTAACATTAATACTTGCAATAGATAATTTTATATCCAGAGGAATAATTTCTTCAAACATACCGGTTCTTACCTCATTTCTTCCTAATAGAATATTTTTAATTACTACATTTTCTTTTTGTGTTCTTGCGGCATACGGTTTCGATTTTCTTATTAACGGGGGAAAAGACCTTGTACGAAAAATAGTTAAAAGCTCTTTTATCTTTTTATGGGTTATTATGGTTATTTTAGGTTCATTTTTGACATTTAGAATTTTGGAAAACCCAAGCCTATTAAATAAGGTTGATAAGGCGGGAATTAATATAAGCATTGAGGCAATCCAGTTCAAAAATTTTATAATTCCAATACTTTTTCTTGCAATAACTACAATTATATTTTTTATGTTTAGAAACAAGTACTCAAAAAATATTTTTTTCTTTTTAGCCATAGCAATTTTATTTGCGCAGAGTTTTCTTTTCGGCCAGAAATATATTCCTTTTTCCAGCCGTGAGTTTCTCTATCCCAAGCATCCTGTTTTCTCGTATCTTAAAGAAAAGCAAGGATTGGATAGATTTATGAGTATAGGTTTTGGTCATATAGTTCCAAGTATTCCTCTGCAATTTAATTTGTATTCTCCGGAAGGAATAGGGTCGATGTATATAGGAAGATACGGAGAATTTATAAGCTATATGGAGTATGGGAACATTAAGATCCCCGGCAAAATAGCTTTTGATTTGGAGGTTTATCCAAAAGATGTATTTTATCCCAGCAATAATAGATTGCATAGGTTTTATGAATTAACAAGCGTTAAGTATGTGGTTACCGATAAAAAATCAATGGAATTGG
>CAYPUE010000003.1:4952-6893 GCA_964414015.1 uncultured Gammaproteobacteria bacterium | reverse complement strand
AGAGATTATTCAATATTCTCCAAATGCAATATCGGTAAAGACCAAATCGAATGAGTCATCATTATTTTATCTTTCCGATAATTATTCAAAAATGTTTAAGGTTTTTATTGACGGAAAAGAAGGGAAAATTTTAAGAGCAAATTATACCTTTAGAGCTGTTCCTATTCCGAAAGGAGAACATACCATATTAATGGTTTATGATAATTCATCATTCTTATTCGGTCTTAGAATAGCAATTTTTGTTCTGTTTTTATCAGGCGTACTAATTTTTATTTACAAAAAATATATTTAGTTGATTTAACTCTTATATTTATCTACTATTAAATAGAGTATGTTCTCCCATAATACAAAACCCCATTACGAACATTTAAAAGATAAATGGACAGCCAGACACAAAAGTTTACAGGAAAAACTTTGGATTAAGCATGGAAATGCGCTTAGTTGGGTAATTGATAATACAAAACGATTTGCTTTGAGTTCTCTTGCGGGATTATTTCTTTTAGGTTCGCAGTCTTTACCAAAAATTGCCTCTGCAATTCCGTCTATTGTAAATGCGCAAGCGCCTAATATAAATAAAAATGTTTTTTTGGTTTCTGATCTTTCGCATGTTCTGCCTTCAGAAGCTATTCCTTTAACTTATGATCAAGAACAGAAAATTTCTGAAATTTTATCACGCAGTTTTGGACTTAAAGTTGCATCCGAACTGGATGGGAAGAGACTTAATAGAAGCTATGGAATAATCGGTCAGGAACAACACTTGGCAGTTTATCCAGGCGATACGATGTCTTCGCATTTCGATAACAACGAAGATGCTAAAAAATATTGGTCTTACGGTATGGCGCCGGGACTTGGGGCATGGGGCTATTTCTCACCTTCACAAGGACAATTAACAGAAAAAGATAAATTAAGAGAAAAATATTATATAGCAGTCCAGACATTTTTAATTCCTGATTTCAATCAAAGATTTGCAGAGTATAGAGATTTTTTTAAGTATAGAAAAATGTTAGTTATAAATCCCCAGAACGGCAAGGCAGTTGTGGCAGTAGTAGGTGATGCAGGCCCGTCGCAATGGACAGGGAAACATTTGGGCGGATCGCCGGAGGTAATGAACTATTTAGAAAGAGAAGATGGATCAAAAAGAGGGCCGGTGCTTTATTTTCTTATTGATGATCCGCAAGACAAAGTTGCTTTGGGTCCAATTGCGCTATAATAAATTAAATATGGGAAAGCATTTTTACAGCCATATCATTGAGACATCATCTATTAGCCTTGAGTTAGGAAATATGGATTTGTCCAAAGACGAAAGAATACATTTAATATCTCTTATGGAAGCAACAATGCATAATGTGATTTTGGATGTAATCTTATCGGAACTTTCGGAAGAGGATAAAAAGATTTTCTTAACGCATTTATCTACTAATAATCATGATAAAATTTGGGAGCATTTAAAAAAGAAGATAAATAATATAGAAGAAAAAATAAGAAAAGCAGCAGAGGAGCTGAAAGATGAACTATATAAAGATATTGAAAGAGTCAAATCCAAGCGAAAAATTTAATTTGAGTTTTTTAAATATTTTTCTTCTATTTTTTTAAGCTTATCGTTTACAGCTCTTTCCACATCAACTCCTGCGGCAACAGCCAATTGAATAGTGGTAATAACAACATCTGCGAATTCCTGGTAAATATTTCTCTTGTCGAATTTTTCTAATTTCGCCCGTCTTTGCAATTTGAGGATAGACAGAATATCATTGCACAATTCTCCCACCTCTTCGTTAAGTTTTACTGTTTTGGTTAAGATTTCTTTTTCTTTCTGAGAATAAAGTTTATACTGGGGTCTTATTTTTTCATTGAGAAGTTTTATTTTTCCTTGAAGGGTTTTTAAGTTCATGCTATTATTGTACCACGTTTTAAATTAATTATATGTGGATGGGTTTAATAGCG
>CAYPUE010000003.1:0-4852 GCA_964414015.1 uncultured Gammaproteobacteria bacterium | reverse complement strand
TTATGTTTGGAGTTTTTTATGCTACAACTTATCCATACGCAAAAAGAGGCATAAGATATATGTTAAAATAAGCTCATGGAGAAATTGGAACCGGAAGAGTCGTGGAATAAAAAAAGAATTTTCCTTGCCCTTTTTGTAATAATACTATTATTAGCCGGTGCATACGGGGCAAAAAATTTTGTTTTAGGAAAAAACAGTATTCCCAACGCATCTTCCATCGTTAGCGCTCTTCAAGGCGTTAAAGGAGCCACAACAGAAGAAGATTTAGGCGTTAAAACTACGAAAACTAATCCGCCTGCAATTAATTTGCCTGTTCAGAAAATTATTCAAGACAAAATTAATGCTATACAGCAAGAAGCAAACAATCTCAATATTGCCGATGTGGCATCCTCCTCCCCGCAAGTAAAAAAAATAATTGAGGATTTGCAGTCTTTGCAGGATTATCCAAAAAACCAAGCAAAAGATGTCTGCACCAAAATATGCAGCGGTTTATAAAATTATTTATGGATAATATAAAAGATCAGGCTAATCAAGTTTTGGAAAAATTAAAAATAGACGAGAAGAGAAAAAAGATAAGAGAGATTGAGGTTCAAAGCGTAAATTCTTCATTTTGGCAAAACCACAAAGAAGCTTCGGATAAAATGAAGGAATTATCGGTTTTGCAGGAGGAAATTCAAAAAGCGGAAAAACTTAAAGATCTGACAGATAGTGGTCAATATGAAGAAGCGGGTAAATTACTTAAGGATTTGGAGATTGTACTTTATTTATCCGGTCCATACGATCAAGGCTCCGCAATCATTTCAATTCATGCAGGGCAGGGGGGAGTGGACGCGATGGATTGGACACAGATGTTGTATAGAATGTATTCCCGCTTTTTTGATAGGAAAAACTGGAAATATGAAGCAATTGAGGAAACTTTAGGAGAAGAAGCGGGTTTAAAAAATGTTATTTTGACTGTCAGCGGAAAATATGCCTATGGTTATTTAAAAGGTGAAGCAGGGGTCCATCGTTTGGTCAGACTCTCTCCTTTTAATGCGGATCATCTAAGACAAACGTCATTTGCGTTAGTTGAAGTATTGCCTGACGTTAAGGAAGAAGAGCTGAAGATGCAAGATGAAGATCTTGAGTGGGAATTTTTTAGAGCCGGAGGGCATGGCGGGCAAAACGTCAATAAAGTTTCTACGGCAGTTCGTTTAAAACACAAACCAACAAGTATAGTTGTTACTGCACATGCAGAGCGTTATCAAGGCCAAAATCGTGAAAACGCTTTAAAGATTTTAAGGGCAAAACTTTGGGTTCTGGAGGAAGAAAAGCGCAAAAAAGAAGAGGAGCATTTGAAAGGCGGATATAAAGTACCCGGATGGGGCAATCAAATTCGTTCTTATGTCTTGCATCCTTACCATATGGTGAAAGATTTACGTACGGGTTTTGAAACAACAAACACAGAGGCTATCCTAAATGGAGAAATAGAGGGGTTTATAGATGAAGAGCTAAGAAAATTATCCTAAGCGGGGGTTGTAAAAAGACGCAGATTGTGCTTTACTAGTAGAGGGGTGATATTAACTTGGAAAATGAAAATACAGAAGCTTTAAATACTACAGAAGTGCCGGTGATGCACGACATGGAGCAAAACGAATCTCCTATTTTTTCAAAGAAGTTAATTGCTATTTTACTAGTTGTTGCAGTTTTGGGTGTTGGCACAGGATATCTTGTCAGTCAAAAAGGGCAAGTTTCTGTCGGAGGAGAAACGGTAAGCCTTACGAAAGGATCAACAGGCGGAAAGATCATGGGGTCTAATGATACGAAGACATTTAAAGATGTGGCAGAAGGTAAACTTTTGGGTGGAGGGATAGACGGAGAAGGAGCATATCATTTAGTAAGACCGGGAGGAGATAGTCAAAATGTTTATCTAACATCTTCCATAGTAGATCTTTCTTTGGTCGTAGGAAAGAAAGTTAAAGTTTGGGGAGAAACTCAAACTGCTAAACATGCGGGTTGGCTTATGGATGTAGGCAGAGTAGAAATTCTCCAATGATCCATTCGACAGATGATAAAACTTGATAAGGTTTCAAAAAAATTCGGTACCGGAACTTTAGCTCTTTCCTCCATAAACTTAACCATTGAAAATGGAGAATTTGTATTTTTGGTTGGACCTTCAGGTTCGGGTAAAACGACTATTTTTAGACTGATAACAAGAGAGCTTTTGCCAACGGATGGAACAATTATAGTTAACGATTGGGATGTGACAAAATTGCCTAAGCATAAAATCCCACACCTTCGGAAAAAAATAGGCGTTGTTTTTCAAGACTTAAAACTTTTATTAGATAGAACGATTTTTGAAAATATTGCCTTGCCAATGGAAATAGGGGGTATAAATACGCTACAGGCAAGAAACAGAATAGAAGAAGTTCTGGACCAAGTTGGCCTTTTGGAACATAAAGAAAAATTTCCTATACAATTATCAGGAGGGGAGTTGCAAAGAGTAGCAATTGCAAGGGCACTGGCGTTGTCCCCTGATATCATTTTGGCAGATGAGCCGACAGGAAATCTGGATGCGAATACTTCTTGGGAAATAGTAAAGCTTTTATCCGCTATTAACCAGAAGGGTACAACCGTAATTATGGCTACTCATAACGCGGAATTTATAAATAATCTGGCAAAAAGAGTAGTAAGCCTTGATAAAGGCCATCTGATTGGGGACGATCCTTCGACAAGCTCAGGACAAGTGAAAAAGAAAAAAATAAAAGAAAAGAATCTATGAAAACTTTAAAAACCGTATGGCATAATATCAGGCGGTCTCCATATCAAGCATTAGCTGCAATTATGGTTATGATGCTAACTTTCCTTGCAGTTTCTTTTTTAACTTTTCTGATTTTTGGGTCCGCAAAAGCGATTAGTTATTTTGAATCAAAACCTCAAGTGACCGCATTTTTCAAAAACGATACCAAACAAAGTGATATAAATGATTTAGAAACAAAACTTAGGAGTACGGAAAGTATTGCCAGCGTTAAATTCGTATCCAAAGAAGAGGCACTTAAAATTTATCAAGAACAAAACAAAAATGACCCATTGCTTTTGGATCTGGTTACTGCGGATATTTTACCCGCATCATTAGAAATTTCAACGGTTCAAATAGCAGATTTAGAAAATGTTTACCAAACCTTGAAGAGTTCGTCTCTAATTCAAGAAGTAATTTTTCAAAAAGACGTTGTCTCAACCTTAACATCCTGGACAAGCGCATTAAGAAAAGTTGGATTGGCTTTGGTTATTGTTCTTTCTCTTGTATCGGTTTTCATTATGGCAACCGTTATTGGGATTAAAGTTTCTCAAAAAAAAGAAGATATAGAGATAATGAGACTTATCGGCGCTACGAATTGGTATATTCGCTGGCCTTTTATACTTGAGGGGATATTCTACGGATTCGTAGGCGCCTTTATAGGCTGGGCAATAGCAGCAGGAGCTCTTTTGTACTTTGCGCCTTTTCTAGCATCATTCCTAAAAGGAATTCCGATTTTCCCTGTTCCTTTATTGTTCTTCGGAGAACTTCTTTTAGCTGAATTTATCCTTGCAGGCATACTGGGAGCATTTTCCAGTTTCCTGGCAGTATTAAGATATCTAAAATAGTATGTTTTTTTATGACAAAAAAAATATTGCTTCTGCTTTTTCTTCTGATATATCTATTTATTTTTAGAAATAAAGGAACATTTGCTCAAGCTTTAGAGTGTCAGGATATATCTAATTTACAGCAAAAAATAACTTGCCTAGAAAACAAAACTAAAGATCTTCAAAGTCAGAAGAAAACTCTTTCGTCCCAAATTGCAGTTTTTGATAATCAGATAAGACTTACAGAGTACAAAATTGAAGATACCAAACAGCAGATTTCAGATTTAGTTCTTGATATAGATACCGCTACGAAAAAGATAGACACTCTTGCAAAAACTTTAGATACGCTTGCCGGCGTATTGGCAAACAGAATTGTTGCTACTTATGAAGTTGGCAGAATACAGCCTTTACAGATTCTTTTAACATCGGATAGTGTTTCTAATTTCTTTTCCAGACTTAACTATTTAAAAATTGCTCAACAGCACGATAAGACTCTTATTTATAATACTCAACAAGCGAAAAATGATTATGCCAATCAGAAAGAAATTTTTGAAGAAAAGAAGAGAAAAATTGAAACACTAAAATTGCAGCTTGAAACTTACAGTAAAAACTTAGAACAGCAAAAGGTTGCAAAACAACAGCTTCTTATCGCAACGCAAGCTGACGAGACAACCTACCAACAGCTTCTTGATCAAGCTAAAGCTGAACAGGCTATAGTTTTTGGCGGAGGAGTAGACAAATATTTGCGAGACGTTAATCAGGGCGATACTATTGGTTTTATAGCCTCCTATGGTGTTAGTCCCGGATGCTCATTAGGGGCTCACTTGCATTTTGAAGTTCAAAAAGACGGATCAGTCCAAAATCCCAATAACTATTTAAGACCAGCTAATTTTTCATACGATTACGGATCTAATAGCTACAGTTATTACGGAACAATTAATCCTTCAGGAGAATTACCGTGGCCACTAAATGAGCCTGTGACTATTTATCAGGGATATGGTTCTCACGGATTTGCTCAAAACTTTTATTCAGGTGGAGTTCATACGGGAATTGATATGGACTCTGGATCATCAATAGTAAAAGCTGTAAAAGCAGGCAAGCTTTACGGCGGATCATATAGCTGTTCAAATGGCAAACTTTACTACAGTAAGATTATTCATGATAACGGGTTGGTTACCTGGTATTTACATACGGTAGCTAATTAATTTTAATAAATGAAGGCAAAAATTGCCCTAATTGCTTTTTTATT
>CAYPUE010000002.1:23327-43549 GCA_964414015.1 uncultured Gammaproteobacteria bacterium | reverse complement strand
TTTTGTTTATAGATTTTTCCCGCTAACCAGCATTCACCAAAACGCTCTTCTGTCTTCTCAAGCTGGCTTCGCAGCTAATCTTCAAGGTAAATTTTGGGAGTTTCATGATCTTCTTTATGGGAATCAAAAATCTTGGGCTACGGAAGGCAACGCTTTTGACATCTTCGTAAGCTATGCGGAAAAAATTAATCTCGATCTAGAAAAGTTCAAAAAAGATATCAATAGCGATGAAGCAAAAAAGTTCGTCAATGATGAGCTGAATCAGGGCATAAGTATCGGAGTTAATTCTACTCCTACATTTTTTATAAACGGAAAAAAGATTCAAAATCCAAGAAGCTATGATGAATTTAAAAAGCTCATTCAAGATCAAATCAAATAGCATCCTGTTTCTTGTAATTGCGCTTTCATTCCTGGGATTTATAGACGCAGCCTATTTAACTATTCTTCATTACAAAAATACTATTCCTCCGTGCTCTATTGCCCAAGGCTGCGAAATTATTCTTACGAGCAAATTTGCAGTTTTTGCAAATATCCCAATTTCTCTTCTCGGAAGTATTTTTTATCTGGCTGTTTTAATTCTTTCTTTAATTTTTATTCAAGCAAAACGGCAATTCATACTAAAGTTGATTTTTGCAATAGTTGCTTTGGGAGCGGTTTTCTCTCTTGGGCTTATCCTGGTTCAGATTTTTATCCTTAAAGCTTATTGTCAATACTGTCTTGTATCGGATTTTATCTCTTTGATGCTGTTTGGGGTGGTTATTTTTGGAGTTAAGCACCGCCTATTTCGTCCTTGAGGTAAACATCTTGGAGGTCTTTTTTCTCCCAATTAAAGATTTCGTCTTTATTAAAAACCAGCATTTCTTCTTTTTTGGCAATTTCAGTATTTTCCGAAGCATGAACAAGATTATATTGCTGGCTCATGGCGAAATCTCCTCGGATGGTTCCGGGCTCCGCATCTCTGGCTTTGGTAATACCAATCATTTTCCTGATAGTTACAACAGAATCTTTACCTTCCCAAAGCATCCCCACAACCGGATATGATTTCATGTAGGATTTTAAGCCTCCGAAAAATGGCTTATCTTGGTGGTGCGCGTACCATTCGTCCAAAATCGCATCTGACAAGGAAAGCATTTTGATGCCGATAAGCTTTAATCCTTTTCGTTCAAACCTATGGATTATCTCACCGATTAGACCTCTTTGAACTCCATCCGGTTTTACCAAAACAACACTTCGTTCCATACATTTGGCTTATAGCTAATGGCTTATTGCGTATAGTTTTAACTATCTGCCATACGCCATATCCTATATGCTAATTACAACTCTAGCAGTTTTTCAAATCTTTGTCAAAAGGGCAATTGTCCTGAGCGAAGTCGAAGGAAAGTTGCCGATTACTGCCAGATTCAAACCCTCATTGACGAAATATCTTTTTGCAGCCAGATAAACTTCTTCTGTTGTTACTTTATCTATTTTTTCTATAAAATCATCCGGACTCTTAATCTTTTTCTCCAACAACTCCTGCTGTGCATAAAATCCTGCCACAGACCTGCTGTCTTCCAGTTCCAACACCAAATGTCCTTTGATGTATTCCTTCGCCTTCTTCAGCTCTGTATTTTTGATTTTTGATTTTTGATTTGCGATTTTAACGTGTTCTGAAAGAATCACAGTAACTGCTTCTTCTGCTCTTTTTGGGTCAACACCTGAAAAAGAAACCAAGCTCCCAACATCCTGATATTGATCAGAATTGGTTCTCACATAATAAGCCAGTCCTCTTTTCTCTCTGACTTCGTGGAAAAGGCGGCTGCTCATACCTCCCCCCAAAATTGCAGCCAGAACGTCCAAAGCATATCTATCCGGATGTTCTAGCGGAACAGTCCGAAAGCCCAAGGCAATATGCACTTGTTCTGTCTTTTTCTGTTTAACAAAAACCTCTGGTTTTTTCTGATTTTCCCCGACTTTTTTATATCGTAATGTATCAAACCTTTGCATCGCGTTGAAGTATTTGCCGATAAGTTTTTCCGCTGTGTCCGAAGCAATTCCTCCCGCAACAACTACTGTTATATTATCCGCGCTGTATAAACTCCCCATGTATTTAGCGAAATCTTCCCTTTGGATTTTTCTAATCACATCTTTTTCTCCGCCGGTATCCCAACCCATTGGCGTATCTCCGTACAAAAGCCTTTCGTAGAGATCGCCGATTTTCCTGCTCGGAGTATCTTCATAGAGATTCAGCTCTTCCAAAATTACTCCTTTTTCTTTCTCTATTTCTTTTGGGTCAAGTTTGGAATTTAAAAGCATGTCGGATAAAACATCCAAAGAAAGCTCTATTTTGTCTGCGGCTGATTTGATGAAAAATCCGGTTACTTCTTTGCCGGTAAACGCATTGAATTCTCCGCCTATTCCATCAATCAGAGATGATATATCAATAGCGGATGGCCGTTTTTTGGTCCCTTTAAACGCCATGTGCTCTAAAAAGTGGGAAATCCCGTTATTGGTCCTTACTTCATAACGGCTTCCGGCGCCAACCATCACCAAAACCGTAGCGCTTTCAAAAGATGGCATTGGAATCGTAATTATTCGCAGTCCGTTTGGCAAACTACTTCGTTTGAAATTCATACCGTAAGACATTTTACCATTTTTTATTTCGCTTTGCCAAACCTAAATAAAATCCTTATGCTTGCGCTCAACAACATTTTGTCCTATAATAACAATCTTATCTCTATTTAAAATGACTATCGAGACAAAAGCGCAATCAGTAATACCTCAAGGCGAAATGGGAAAACCTGTTAATCCGCCCGTTCCAAGAGTTACGATGGTGCCCACTACTGAAAACTTAGAGGACGCAGATAGTTTTCAAAAATTAACTTTAAAAATTGATGGCAAACAAATCAAACTTCGCAGAAACTGGCTTTATCCAACAAAAGACGCTTTGTCGGTAATAAAATTGGCAACAGGAATAAATGACCCACATCTAGTTAAATCTTTTGTTAGGGACATAATAAATAGTAAAGCTATAAAAGCAGAAAAAATAAAACTTGAAGGCAAAATGACTTATAGATTCAATGAGGAAAACTTACTTAAACTTATCGAAATGCTTCTGCGTAAAATTGATCCATATGTATCTCTTTCCAAAGAACCAATCGCCCTTCCAGACGGTCAGCCATTAGATAGGCTGACAACTCTGCAGTACGCGCTAATGAAACTATTAACTAAGGCAAAAGAACAGCGAAACACAGTTAAAGAATCTGATTTAGCAACTCTATATCAAGATCTGCCCAGAGAAGAAGCAATATCTAGATCTCGTGGCTCCATATACACCATGAGAATGCGATTAAAGCAGCATGGATGGATGATTAGAAACCACACCAGCCGTCCAGATTTAATCCAAGGCAAAGAATCCGAGTATGAACTTATGCCAATTGTGAATCGTCAACGTAAAGACAGTGTGCCCACTAAAAAATCGCAAGAAAGGATTTTGGGTGATTTACCAGAAACCAACGCTACTTCTGATGCCTCATCTAAAGCTCCTCTAACAGACAGAGGAAGAGAGGCTATTGCAAAAGCCAAAGAAAATTTGGAGTTAGAATCTACATATATCATACTTAACCACTTTGCAATAATGAAAAATTTACAACAATTTGAAGCTAATCTTTTTAGCTTCTTAAAGAGAAACCTTACTAGTCGACCTCCTTATGATTTTTCGCTTCAAGATATAATACAAGTTCCTAAACCAGAATATTCTAAGGCAGCATTGAAAAAGTTTTTTATTGATTTTTTGCGAAGGAGACTAAGAGATGCATCCACAATGTCTCGTCAAAAAGAATTCACATCTAGTTTGGAAAGGAAAATCAAGAAGACATATGATAGCATTACACTAGACAGCAATGAAGATAAGATAGAGGGTATTATTCAAATAATCTGCGGACATTTTTACATAGAATACGAGGAACCTACAAATCCAGCTACATCTTCTCCGGCGAGCTGATTCCTAGAAGATTCAATCCGTTTTTGATAACTATTCCAACCGCTTCAGTTAAAGCAAGTCTCAACTCTTCATTTTCGCTTCCCAAAATCTTGTGTTTTTCGTAGAAAAGATTAAATTTTTGCGCCAGGTCAAAAAGATAATTGCAAAGAATATTTGGAGCAAAATTCTTCGCCGCTTCTTCAACCACTTCCGGAAACCTATTCAACACCCGCAGCAACGAAATCTCCTCGGGTTTAAGATTCTGGAGTCGTTTCTCTCCCCAGAATGACGTCATTCTGGCTTGTCCCGAATCAACACATGCTTTTGCGAGAACGCTTCGCGTTCTCACGTATGTATATTGAATATACGGCCCCGAATTCCCCTGCATATTCAAAATTTCATCCCAGTCAAAAACAATATCCTGCTCTGAATTTTTCTTCAGATCATTCCACTTAATTGCTCCAATTCCAACTTTTTTTGCTGCCAACGAGTCCTTATTCTTAGCTAAATCAACCGCTCTTTTTTCTGCCTCTTCCAAAACGTCTTCGAGCCAAATAACATTCCCTTTTCTCGTTGACATTTTTTCATCTTTGAAACTATACAAACCATGCTCGATGTGGATTCTTTGCCCTTCTTTATACCAGCCGAGCATTTTTTCTACTTCAAAAAGCTGTCTGAAATACAAAGATTGTTCCGCTCCTACCTCATTGATCACCAAAACGTCTTTTCCGTATTTTTCCAGCCTGAATTTATCTGCTGCCAAATCACGGGTAGCATAAAGAGTCGTTCCGTCCTGCTTTACAATCATTAACGGCGGATACTTGTCCTGCGGGAAAAATACCAATTTGGCTCTCTCACTTTCTTTCAAGAGATTTTTTTTCTCAAGTTCGCTTATAACAACCCCCATTTTGTCTTCAAAAAATGACTCCCCGTATCCTGCCCCATTATTTTCCGTAAATTTAATTCCAAGCTCCGCGTAAATCTTTTCAAATTCTTTAAGGGACCAGGCAATACATTTTTTCCATAATCTTTTCGCTTCTCTATCTCCATTCTCAAGTTTTTTGAACCATTTCCTTCCCTCCTCTTCCAAACTAGGATTTTTTTCCGCTTCTTGATGGAATTTTACATATAAATCTACCAGAAGCTTTATCGGACGATCTGATTTATCAAGCTCCGACTCGTTTCCCCATTCCTTAATCGCGTAAATTTGTTTGCCAAACTGTGTACCCCAATCGCCTAAATGATTATCCCGATAAACAGTCCAGCCTATTGCTTCTAGTAAATTTGCAATCGCATCTCCAATAATAGTTGATCTCAAATGACCTACTGTGAATGGTTTTGCTATATTTGGAGAGGAATATTCTACCACTGCTTTAGTTGTTGATTTAGATTGTTTACCAAAATTTGCGCCCTTATCAATCGCCTCTTGCAATTCTCCAACTAAATATTCTTTCGACAGCCAGAAATTGATAAAACCCGGCGCGACCGCCTCGATCTTCTCAATATGAATCATGAATTTTGAATTATGAATCATGGAGTTAACTATCTTTTGCGCAAGCCGTAAGGGCTTTTCCCATTCTTGATTCCTGATTCTTGATTCCTGATTCTTTCCAAACGCAAGCATCGCAACATTTGTTGAATAATCGCCGTGCGCCTCAATTTTGGGATGTTCAAGGCTAACCTTTACATCTTTTATGCCCATCTCATCCAAAACCTTTTTCAGGGAATTTAGAATTTCTTCTTTTGCCAACATAGTTTTTTCAGTCTAACATTTTATTTCGCTATTGACAAGAAATGTTTAAACTGCTAGCGTGAAATTATGCCCAAAATACTGCTTATCGATGACGACCAAAGTTTAAGTACCGTATTCCTAACCGCGTTCAACAAAAACGGCTTGGAAACTGTTTATGCAGCAACCGGAGATGAAGGAATGAAAAAGGCCAAGGAAGAAAAAGTAGATTTTATTATTCTTGACCAAGTTCTTCCGGATATATCGGGGAATGATATTTTGAAAAAATTGAAAGAGGATCCGCAAACTCAAAAAATTCCTGTGATTATGTTCTCGAATTTCAGCCAGGAAGAACTGGTTAATCAGGCGATAAATGCCGGCGCTTTGGATTATGTGTTTAAATATCAGGTAGAACCTCTTGATCTGGTGAATAAAGTAAAACGCTTGCTTGAACATCCGGACGGAGGAACAACTAACGAGGTTTAATCTAAAAATATGGATACAGCGCAAAATACAGATTACAAAAAAGTTTTGACCGAGGTTATCCAAAAACAAATGATCATTCTCGGGCCTACCATTACCCTTGCCAAGGCGAGAAATGTTCAAGGCCTGACTGTGGCAGATGACGGAACGGTCAGTGAAATTTCAGGCAGTCCGCAAGTGCTTATCCAAAGCCTGATTGACCAATTTGTTCAGCTGTCGGGTTTGATTGTTAAAAAAACCATGGAACCTTTATTGGCAAATTTTCCGGACGGAGTTCCGAATAATCCAACTCCCTCTTCTGAACCTCAATCTATTCCTCCTGTGCCTCCATCCCAACCGCAGCAGCAGGAAACTCCTCCGCAAATTAATCCGGACATGCCTTCTGTTAATCCAGGAAGTCAAAATATATGATAGATCAAGCTAGATTAATTAATATTCTTGTCCAAGGAGGTTCGTTTGTCGCTGCATTTGCTGCAATTGCCGCAGGAGTAATTATGGCCAATGTCAGAAGCAAATTCGGCACCGGAATTTTGGCTCAAGGATTCAAATCTATATCAACCGGTGTCTTTTTCATCGCCGGAGGCATTATTGTTGACGCCATACAAACATATCTTCAATCTGCAGGCAATTTACTAATTCCGGTAATCCTTTTGGTCCTCAAAGAATTATTGTTCGTAATCGGAACCTATATCATCGTCATCGGCAGCAAAAAAACCGGAGATAATCTTGAATCTCTAACGAAATAAAACACCTAACGATATGATTTTGGCCGCCTCTATTCTTCTGGTTGTCATCTTTGGCATTTTGGCAATCGTTTTTTCCATCAGAGAAGAGAAAACGAAAAAACTTTTACTTGCGCAGGATGCTTTGCAGAAACAGAAGATTTATCAAATCTCCATTCTTAAAGAAATTCAGGATAGAATCGGCTATTCGCTGGACGTAGAAAAAATTATTGATGTCATCACCGGAAGCTTAAGAAATCTTTTCCCCTACTCTACTGCCTCTTCCGTTGTGGTAAAAGAAGATAAACTGATTTTTAAAATCTATGTTGAAGAAACTGTCAGCCGATCGTTCATCGGCGAAGTTAAAAAAAGCATGCTTGCTTCTCTCTTAGCTCTTTTGGGGCATCTGCCGGATGATTCTGATGAGCTTTTATCCGGCGTGCCTTTGTCGCAAGAAAATGCTCTTCCGCTAGCATCCTTTTTCCATATTCCGCTTGTGATTAGCAACAAAGTCGTTGGATTGATAAACGTATCCTCTACTAAACCGAATTTGTACAAGGAAAATGAAATGACCATTCTTTATCAAATTACAGAACAGGCTTCCAATGCGCTGTCAAGGCTTGAAACAGTCCTTGAAGCAGAAAAAGCTAAGCTGACATCGTTAATAAGGGGACTGGCAGACGGTGTGTTTATGCTGGACCAAAAAGGAAATTTAATTATCATCAATGACACGGCTAAAAGAATGCTCAATATTCAGAATGATCACCCCACTCTTATCGAAGCCATCTCTTCCATACCTTCACAATATCAAATGCTGGCAAAAATTCATGATGCGGTCGCACAAAATAAAACTATCGAAGAAAAAGAAATAATTCTTGGAGAGAAAACAGTGCAGGTTTTTGTTTCCCCTGTAGCAGGACCCTTGCCGGCAGTTTCGGTTTTGCTTCACGACATCACTATTGAGAAAAATCTGTCACAGGTGAAAGAAGATTTTACCAATATTATGGTTCATGAGTTGAGAGCTCCAATTACAGCTATCAAAGACTCCTCTGAAATTATAATTTCCGACAAATACAACCTTTCCAAAGACGAAAAGAATGAATTTCTGGGAATTATCAATCAGCAGTCCAAATTGCTGTTGGATCAGATCGGCTCAATTTTGGATGCTGCCAAACTTGAAGCAGGCAAATTTACTATCAAAAAGGCTCAAAGTGATATTGCAGAACTTATTCAAGAAGAAATAAAAACTTTTACTCCTCCGGCTGCCAAAAAACACATCAATATTTCTTCTGATCTTCCGCAGAATCTGCCTAAATTTTATTTCGACAGAATACGAATTGCGCAAGTTTTAAATAATCTATTATCCAACAGCCTTAAATTCACCCCGGATGGAGGAAAAATAAAAATAAGTGCCAAGTTGAACCCAAACCAAATTGAAATTTCCGTGTCTGATACGGGAATCGGCATACCGAAGGATCAAAAGGCTAATTTATTTTCTAAATTTACCCAGGCGGATAGCTCTTTGCATCCCATCAATACTCAAGGTACAGGACTGGGGCTTTACGTTGTCAAAGGCATTGTAGAAGCACACGGAGGGTCTGTAAGTATCGCATCAGAAGAAAACCAGGGAACAACCATGTCTTTTATCTTACCCCTTGATTCGCCGTATTTAGCCCCATATCAAAACCCCCACCTTATAATCAATTAATCCAAAAATTCTTTCCGTCGGAGATAATTTCAATTTCCTCTTTTTGATCTGTACGCAAAACTTTTGCTTGAGCTTTTTCCAAAAGATCCAAAACAAAAGGAGTCGGATGGCCGTAACGGTTATTTTTGCCAACAGAAATAACCGCCACTTTTGGCTTCAGCAAATCTAGAATTTCCAAAGACAAGCCTGTTTTTGAACCATGATGGGGCACTTGCAGCACGCTAAGATTGGCTAAAGAATATTGTCTAACAGCTTCCAAAAGTTCATCTGCCTGCGTATCTCCGGTTAAAAGTAAACTAAATGATCCGTAGGAAACCAAACTGATTAACGATGCGAATTCATTATTTTCCCCAATCATCCCGTTCGGAGATGTTTTCGCAATAAATTCTTGCGTCGGCGCTAATATCTTTACCCTTACTTGCCCTGAGCTTGTCGAATGGGCTCCATCTTTTGTCTTAAAAGAATCCTGGGAAAATAAATATTGTATGGGTATTTTCTTTTGTTTTACTTCATTAATAAGCCCTGCAAAACCCAGCGCTTTATTGTCTAATTTTTCACTGTCAAAAGATAACACATCGTATCTTTTTAGCACTTCGTGTAAGCCAAAGAAGTGATCCGTATGCGGATGCGTCAGAATAACAAGCTCTAATGTTTTGTCCCAAACCGGCATGTGGTTTGACAAACAGGAAAGTACGCTGTCGTTAGGTCCTCCGTCAACCAAAATATCCGATCCGCTCGGAGTACGGATAAAAATTGCATCCCCTTGTCCCACATCGCAAAAAACCACATGCAGCTTGCCATCATAAAATTTAATCCTCTGGTAAAACAACAAACCTGCCAAAAAAACTAATATTAATACTCCAAACCAAATTATTTTCTTGAACATTTTAGTCTGCTTTAGCTTTACTCCTTTGGAGAAAAAATATAACTAACGAGATTAGCAGCAGATAATAGCCGATAGTAAACTGCCAGGAAAAGTTTGTAAAATTAAAAGTTCCAAAGACTTGTGAGAAAATTGAAACAACCTTTTGAAAATATAACAACAGAGGCAAGGACAAATATAAAAATATTGCTCCCAATGGTTCAAAAATTATTCCTAACAATCCTCCTATCCCGCCTAAAGCCATTAGCACAGGCACTGTCCAGAGAACTAAACCGTTGATGAATACGGAAATAAATGAGTAGCTTCCGAAATTTGCCAGAAGAATCGGCAGAGTTGAAGCTTGAGCGCAAACCGTAGTTAATACGTCTTCACCAATTAAAGACTTGTTTAATAAACTCTTTAACCTCTTATTGCTGTCAAAAATCGGCCTAATGACGATCAGGCCAAGCGTAGCCATAAACGACAGCTGGAACCCAACATCAAACAAAGTACTCGGAGAAACCAAAAGCATAATGTACGCTGCGATAAATAAGCTGAATGAGGCAAGACGCTGTCTGCCGAGAATTTGAGCCAAGAAAGCCAAAATACCCATAATGGAGGCTCTAATAATCGAAGGCTCCAGTCCTGCCAAAAGTGCGTAAAAGCAAATACCAAGTATGCTTGCAATCAAAGCGTATTGCCTTTTCAAAAAGAAACTAAAAATTGAAGAAAGAAATCCTCCAACCATAGTCACGTTCATTCCCGACGCGGCAACTACATGCAAAACTCCGGAAATTCTCAAATCATTGGTAAAATCTTTGGGCATATTTTCTTTGATGCCAAAAACAATTCCCAAAAGAAGACTTGCGGATATCGGCGGAAGATTTTTTTCGAAGAACAAAGTTACCTTTTGGCGGATAAAGCCTGTGATTGCTAACGGTAAATTTTTACCATTTTTGTCAGCTTCGATTTTGGGAAAATACATTGTCAGTATAGGCTTTTTATTTTCTAGCACTCTCACCTGAAGACTGCTTGAAATACGCACGCTATCTCCATAACCAAATTGCGGGTACATCGGAGCTGTAACTAAAATTCTTTCACCCGTATCTAAATTAACAGATATTCTTTGCTGGCTGTAGGAAAATTGCGGAGTAGATAAAATTCTGGTTTCGAAGCTTAAATATTCTCCGTTATAACGTTGCGGCTGATTTCTATAAAATAAATAAAACCTAACGCTAAACAACAGCAATAGAAATATCAATATCGCGATAAAGGCAGATTTGGTCATACATAAAGGCTAAAACACCGTTATCTTATCTTTTATTTGCCCAAAAACTTTCTCCGTAACTATCTTTTTGCTAAGTAATTCTTCTATCGCGCCATATGGACGGCCGCTGACGATTTTCTGGGCTGTTGCAGGACCAACTCCCGGCAAAGAATCTAATATTTGCAAATTAGCTGAATTGATATTTATTCCGTTTGAGTTTGCAGCAATATCTTGAGAGCTTGCACTTAAGCTGGTCTTATTTTCCCCAAATTTAGGAACATAAATCTTCTGCCCGTCAATAAGTTTTGCTGCGAGATTAAGATTTTTTTCAACCCAACTCCTATCCGCATCATTAGAAAGTCCTCCTGCGGCTATCAAAGCGTCTTGGGCTCTTGCGCTAGCTGCCAAAGAGTAAACACCCGGTTTTATTACTCCTCCTTCAACATCAACCATAATTTTAGCCCCGCTAAGCGGGGCACCGGAGCTGGCAGTATCGCTATTTGCTGATTCGAAAATAAGCCCGCTATCTTCAGGTTTAGGCTTATCCATTAACGCTATCAAACCATATGCAAAGAATATCAATCCAAAGAAACCAAGGCTCAAGGGAATCCAGTACTGCTGCAAAAACGGAAGATATTTCTTGAGGATCTCGTGAAAATCCATAGAATAATTAGGAATTTAACACAAAGTTTATAATTCTTCCTTCGACGTAAATAACCTTTTTAATTTTCTTTCCCTCCAAGTGTTTTTTAACATTAGCACTGAGCGAAGCGAAGTGCTCAACTTCTTTTTGATTTTTTACGTCCACACTTTTAATTTCTACAAGACCTCTGATTTTGCCATTTACTTGAACTGCAATTTTAATTTCATTTTCTACTAAAAGCTTAGAATCATATATTGGCCAGTGCTGCTGATGAATGGAGAATTTTTCTTCTAGCTTACTCCAGATCTCTTCAGTGATGTGCGGAGCAAACGGAGCCAGAATAAGCAGAAATTTTTTAAAATCTTGTTTATCCAATCCGCCCTTATCTGCTTGCCAAGCATTAACAAATTCCATCATAGCGGCAACAGCCGTATTGAATTTCATGTTATCCAAATCCCCATCAACTTTTTTTATGGTTTTATTTAAGCTGGTAAGCAAATCTCGGGAAGTTTTTTCGTTTGAAACTTTTTTTGTTGATAGCTGCCAAAATCTTTTTAAAAATCTGGAACATCCTTCAACCGATTCTTCGCTCCAGGCAATTGTTTGATCAAATGGACCCATAAACATCTCATAAATACGCAATGCGTCTGCGCCAAATTTACCAATAATATCGTCCGGATTTATCACATTACCAAAAGATTTGCTCATTTTCCTGCCATCTGGCCCTAAAACAATACCATGAGATCGTCTTTTTGCATAAGGCTCTTTCGTTGGAACAGCCCCAATGTCGTATAAAAATTTGTAGACAAACCGAGAGTACAAAAGATGTAGGGTGGTATGTTCAAAGCCACCTTGGTAAACATCAACTGGCATCCAGTACTCCATCTTCTTTTTATCTGCCATGACTTTGTCATTTTGCGGATCTAAATAACGCAAGAAATACCAATTAGAACCTGCCCAGTTTGGCATTGTGTCTGTTTCTCTACGGGCTTTTTCGCCACATTTTGGACAGTTGACATTTACCCAATTGGAAACTTTTGCCAAAGGTGATTCGCCAGTACCTGAAGGTTCGTACTCTTCTAGATAGGGAAGTTCAACCGGCAAATCCTCTTCGGGAACAGGCACAACTCCACACGTTTTGCAATGTATAATTGGTATTGGCTCACCCCAATAATGCTGACGACTAAAAACCCAATCACGGAGATGATAAGCAGTTTGTTTCCCGCCCATCTTTCTTTTCTCTAGCCACACTGTAACTTTTCTTATCGCCTCTTGTGAAGTCAAACCATCAAATTCTCCGGAATCAAAAAGAGTTCCGTAACCGGTAAAACATTCTTCTAAATTCTTAATTCTTTTATTCAATTTTTCGTTGTTGGTTTTTATGGTTGGCTTAAGCGGTATATTGTATTTCTTAGCAAAAGCAACATCCCTTTCGTCGTGAGCGTCTCCAAATAATGCTCCTGTCCCATAACCCATTAAAGCATAATTAGCAATCCAAACCGGAATTTCTTCGTTATTTACAGGATTAACCGCGCATAATCCGCTAAACATTCCCGTTTTCTCCTTATCTTTTGCTGCCCGCTCTATTTCGGATTCTCTTTTTACCTGCTCTACGTATTTTTTAATATCATCCATATTTAAGCTTTGAGTTTTGAATTTTGGACTTAGAAGCGAAACGACGAGTGGGTGCTCGGGAGCAAGAACAATAAAGGTTGCCCCATACAAGGTATCCGCTCTGGTCGTAAACACCTCAATTTTACTCTCTTTTTCGTTCTTTAATCTTGAATCTTTAATCTTAAATCTTATTAATGTTCCTTCTTTCCTGCCAATCCAATTAACCTGTTGAATTGCAATCTTAGACGAATAATCAACTAACTTTAAACCCTCAAGCAATTTATCTGCGTAGGCTGTAATCTTTAAAAGCCATTGTTTTTGCATTCTTTTCTGGGTTTTGTTGCCACAGCGCTCATGTGTACCATCAGACATAACTTCCTCATCGGCTAAATTAGTTCTGCAGAAAGGACACCAGTTCACGGGCACATCTGCCTGGAAAGCTAGCCCCTTTTCAAAGAATTTAAGAAAAATCCATTGAGTCCATTTGTAATACTTTGAGTCGGTAGTATTCACTTCCCTACTCCAATCGAAAGAAAGACCTAAAGATTTAACTTGACGCTTAAATGTGGCAATATTTTTGGCTACGGCGATTGAGGGATGGATTTTATTTTTAATTGCGTAGTTTTCGGCAGGTAAACCAAACGCATCCCAACCAATCGGATACAAAACATTGAAACCTTCCATACGTTTCTTTCGAGAATACGCATCCATAGCAGACCACGAACGAACATGCCCGACATGCAAACCTGCTCCGGATGGATATGGAAATTCGATCAATGCGTAGAATTTCTTTTTTTTATCAAAATCTGTTGCCCGATAGATGCCTTTCTCCTCCCACGTTTTTTGCCACTTCTTTTCGATTTCCAAAGGGAAATATTTCATGCATTGATTATACATTATCAGTTTTAAACACCACAAGTCCCAACGAAGAGGCTTGCCCTGAAACACAAAGTGCTGAAGGGTTGCGTTTTTTTACAAAATTGCCTACTATGGAATAGTGAAGCTTCTTAAAGAATTTCTTATTTTGCTCCTGTCTTTTTCAGCTGTTTACGTACTGCAGTCAAAGACTATGTCTGCATATGTAGTCCCTTTAATTGGCCTTTTGATCATTTTATATGTGATTTTTTCCTTAAGAAAAGGGTTTGCCAATCTTTTCGTGTTGGATGGAAACAGTATTTGGGTTATCTTCATCATCAATACCGTCATCCTTCTGGTTATTTTCATAACAGGCTCTATTACTTCCAGCCTTTTCTTTCTTCTTTATTTTCTGCTTTTTGGCATTGCTTTTGTTTTCGAACCCTTGGCTGTTTTTATATTCGTAATAGGCGCAATTCTTATTTTTCTGCCGGATGCACTCCTCAATGATGCTTTAGGAAATTTCATCAGGCTTGGCTCTTTGGCTTTAATTTCTCCCATCGCCTTTTTCTTTGGCAAAGAATACCGGAAGAATGATCTGGAAGAAGAAAAATTAGAAGACATTGAAGAGAGAGCTAAAGATGCGGCAGATACAATCGCCGATGACGTGGAAAAGGTGCTGAAAAGAGGAAAAGGCAATCTCGGACACGAAGATCTTGAACAGCTCAATGATATTTTGGAAGAAACAGAAGATCTGCGGGCAGAAACCAAAGAATAGAAATGCAAAATTCAAAAATTAAAATTCAAAAATTAAACTCAAAATTTAAAACTTTTTATTTTTTACTTGTATTTTTGACTTTTGCCTTTTTACTTTTGACTTTGCGCCCCGCTTGGGCGCAGACTATGTCAAACACTAACTATACACTGCAAATGGGCAATCTCAATATGACTGCGGGTAAGCCAACCGGCCCAAGTAACAAACTAAACTTAACTGTCGGACAAACTGCCCCGGGTCTTTACAGCAAAACCGGTGTAAATTACAAAGTCCGAGCCGGATTTCAGTATATAAAATCTATCATTCCTTTCGCCTTCTCTATTTCCGAAACAAATATTAACTTTGGCACTCTTTCCCCAACTACTCCGGTAACTAGAACTAATAATTTGACTATCTCAAACGGATCCGCAAACGGCTACCAGATAACCGCTTTTGCCAACCATCAGCTTAACGTCCCCTCAACCGGCTCAATAATCCCCGACGCAACTTGCGACGACGGAACCTGCACCGAAAGTACATCTGCTCTTTGGAATAATACTTTAACTTACGGGTTTGGCTATAGGTGCGACAACGTCAGCGGAACCGATTGCGCCAGCGGATTTACAACTGCCAATTATTACAAGCAATTTGCAGATAATTCTATCTCCGAAACTCCTCAAGCAGTAGTAAGCGGAACAAATGTAGGTACAGACAAACAGGTACAAATAACTTACAAGGTTAACATTTCTTCGACACAACCTCCGGGAACTTATACCAACGTCATTACGTATATCGCAACACCTACTTTCTGAAAATGAATTATGAATAATGAATTAAGGATTATGAAACAAAATAAGCGAAGACACAAAATTTTCGCAGATTGCGAAGAATCAGGAGAAACATTAAGGTTATAAGAGATACTAATAGCCGAATTGCCGCTAAATAAAGACTTTGAACCGGCAATAAGAAAATTTTCGTGTCGGAGCGTAATAAGCATATGAAAATTTTAAACTTCAAATTTCAAATTGGATTATTGGTAGTATTGGTAATATTGGTAGTATTTCCAACGAAGACCAGCGCGGCCGGTCTTTCGTTGGGTGTTTATCCTCCATTAATACAAATCGAAACCATACCTCCTGCGAATGTTAATTCCAAAATAACCATCCAAAATTTAGGCGACAATTCTCTTGATTTAGAAATAACGCTTAAGCCATTTATTGCTTCCAAATTAGAAAACGGTCAGGTTGAATATCTCTCCCAAGATCAATCATTTGGCGAAGATCCGCTAATTCTCCAAAGAGTGCAAATTTTGGATGAAGGAGTAGCAGTCAGAAATATCGCTCTTGCTCCGCTTCAAAAAAAGGATTTAAATCTCAATATAGACATTCCTGCCGATGAATCTTTGGGAGACTATTATTTTTCCGTCATATTTTCCTCCATTCCTGAAATTCAAAATACAGAAGCTAATTCCGCTTCACTTCTTAACCAGTCCCAAAGCGTAGGAGGAGTTGCAACGAACGTGCTTCTTTCTATAACATCCGAGGCAAAAGAAAAGCCTCAAGGCATTCTTGAAACATTTTCTTCTCCGCTATTGGTAGAAAAAGGCCCTGTTCCTTTTACTGCAAGAGTCAAAAACACCGGACGCTATTTTATCACTCCTCAAGGCTCAATTCTGATTAAAAACATCTTCGGTCAAACGGTTGGAAAAGTAAATCTTCTGCCTGTAAATATTTTGTCCAATTCAACACGTTCAATCCCCGATGAGATACAATCTCCTGAAGCGAATCCACCCCCTACCATGAACCATGAACCATTAACCATTAACCGTCCTCGCGCTTTCTGGCCGGAAACTTTTCTGCTTGGTCCATATCAAGCTACGCTCAACATCACTCTGTCCGATCAAGGACCAATTTTTAAAAGAACCATCTACTTCTTCGCGCTTCCGTTACAGGTCATAATTGGCTTAGCAATAGCTTCTATTATCTTTGTTTTTATACGCAGCAGAATAAAAAGAAGTACTTGACAATAATATGCGTGTGTTACATACTGGGAGAAATGGCCGTTTCATGAAAAGGTCGATATTGTCATTGGGATTAATCTATATTTTTATTCTGTTCTTTTTGTCTGCAAAGACCTCTTATGCTGCGACTCTGGCTAGTGTATCAGACACCATCACAACATCTCGTCCTTCAGCTTCCGCGCCTTTGACTGCAAACCAAGCTGCAAACGCTACACAGGTAACTGTCGCTGACAACGGCTCAATCTATCTCGCCTCGGACTCGGCGACCTTTCGGCCTGACACAGGAGAGACCATTGACACAGCCAAAAATGTATCATCTATGTCTGCTCAAATTTCCGGAACTCCAAATACCCGTATTGTTTATTTTACAAATACGATAGCCAATACTCATCATGCAGGCGACCCTGTGGTTGTTCCTATAACTGCCATGCACACGATTTCCTTTAGGACTGTCGCAGCCATTCCAACGTCCGGCAAAATCACCATTACCTTCCCCGCTTTAACAACCGGTGATGCAAATAATGCAGCTTCTCCTTCTGCTACAACTTTCCAGCTTAATGCGCTCTCGGATACCAATGTCAAAATCAACGGATTATCAGGCGCAGGCACTTTTACCGGCACGTATACAAACCCGTCTAATGGCACTTCGCCTACGATTGCACTTGCCTTAACAAGCACTACTACCATAGCAGCCTCTACTACGGTAACTATTCTTCTTGGCTGCTCGGCAAATTCAGGCGCTTCCTGCACAACTCAAGTTCCAACCATTATCAATCCGACCAAAACAGCAGCTGCAGGCACAGCAGATTCCTGGGCGCTGACAATTACCACTACCGATGTAACCAATAGCATTGACCTTGATACGGCGAAGATTAGAATTGGGACCAATTCGTCAATCCAAGTGCAGGCAACAGTTGATCCTACCCTTACCTTTACCATAGCCGGAATTGCCAATTCGACAGCTATTAATACCGGAAATACCACAGGCTGCACCAATACGGAAACAACCAATACAGGCATTGCCTCAACTGCGACAACTGTTAATCTGGGCAATCTTTCCAGTGCGGCAATCAATATCTCTGCCCAGCTGATCACAATTTCCACCAACGCGCAAAACGGCTATAGCCTTACTGCGACTTCTTCGGGCCATTTGCTTAATCCTGCGACCGGTTTTTGGATAAATGACTCAACTACTCCAACTGTTATGACTGCGGGAACGCCTTGGTTTGGCATACATGCCTGCGGACTCAATGTGGCTTCTGGTACTTGGGCAACAGGCGCAACCGGAGGAGGAGCAAATGCCAAATACGGCTGGCCAACAGCAGCATCAGCTCTAACTCTTGCCTCCGTAGCAACAGGACCAATCGGCAATACTGCCTCAACAGGAGGAGTCGGGGCCGGATTAACCAGTGTTGAATATGCGTCAACTGTTGATGTAACCGTGCCTGCAGGAATTTATTCGACAGTTATTACGTATGTAGCAACCCCAACTTTTTAAAAAGTTGGGGAATTTTTAATTTATAATTTTTAATTTTCAATGAAAATTTCAAATTTCAAATTTCAAATTGGGTTATTGGTAGTATTGGTATTTATTGGTATTATTCTTGCCCAAAGGGCAAGCGCCCAGGAGATCATCAGAACTATGACTATTATTCCTCCGACAGTTGAACAGAACCTTTCTCCGGGAGGAAAAGCCGAAGGCACAATGAAGGTTATCAATGACAGCAGTTCTCCTTTATCTTTCACTGTTTCTGTAAATGATTTCATAGTCGAAGACAGCCAAGGAACCCCAACTATGCTTGCTCCGAATACTCTTTCCAAGAAATTCGGCGCTGCTTCTTGGATTGGAGTTGCACCGAGTTCGTTCACAGTTCCTCCTCATGAAAAACAAATTCTGAATTATTACATCCAAATCCCATCAGATGCAAGGCCGGGCGGACATTATGCATCAGTCATATTTACTCCGACAAATGATGTCTCAATTCAGGGAACCGGAGCATCTGTAGAAACCAAAGTAGGCACTCTTTTTTATATTTCAGTCAGCGGCACAATCAACGAATATGCAATGATAACCAAATTTCTCGCAAACTCATTCCAGGAATACGGTCCTATAAATATAGCAACGACGATTAAAAACTTTGGAGATTTACATATTAAGCCGACGGGACAAATCACTATTTATGATATGTTTGGCCGTAAAATTGAAAGCTCCACTTTTGCTAAATTTAATATTTTCCCTTTGGCTTCACGCGATTATCAAAATAGCCTTGGCAGTCAAATAATGATTGGCCGTTTCAAGGCAAATATCCTCGCCAGCTACGGCCAGAACAATAATCTTCCGCTGATTGCCAATGTTTATTTCTGGGTTTTCCCATGGAAGATAGCCTTAATAATTATACTTGTAATAATCGCCATAATTTTGGGAATAAAGTATTGGAAGAAGAAATCAAGCAAGGAAGAAAACTCTGTCAAAGACGAGGATCAGCCTCAGATAATCCACCATTGAAATTCTAAAGATTAGTATCCTACCCACCACCAGTCGTGGAGCAATTTTGGGGTTTGATTGAAAGAATCAGTCGCAGTCCTCTGCACAATTCTATAAAGAAAGGTAAATTTCTCCGGCCATAGTCTTATAATAAGTATAATAATCAGGATAAGGATTGGAATGGCAATCCAAAGCGGCCCAAACGATATGGAAGTAAAAAACTTGATGATTTTGGACAATATATCTTTCAGAAACGCCAAGATTTGCTGCCAGAAAGAAAGAGATTTCAACTCGACTTTTTTCGTAGGCGTCAGGGATTCCTTCTCTTGATATGTGGCTTTGGCATAAATTTCGTATGTTCCTGCCGCAAGGGATGGAACTTTGAATGAATAATATCCTTTACTGTCTGCTCTGGTAGTTAAAATCTGGCCGTTACTTAAACGAAGTGTTACTGTGGCTCCGGGCATAGTGTAGCCGAAAGCAGTAACTGTTTGGCCTTGCGCAACCTCGTTTCTGCTTAATGCCAACGTTGGAGGAAGAAAGAGATTATTCATCGTAATGCTTCCTGTTGCCGGAGGGAAAGAAAAACAGGTCGTAGAATCCCCAACTCTGGCAAAATCAACCGCCTCAAGACAGAATCCGGAAAACCCTTTGCTTATCAGAACTTGGGAAATAAAAAAATTACCGCCAGAATCCGCCACAGCAGCCCGTATGAATGCACCATCTGACGAGGTTAAGATGATGGAGGCGTTAGGAGACACAAATCCTGAAACATTCAAATAAAACTCGCCTACTGATGCTGATACCCCGGTTTCCAAACGACCGGTTGGATTTTGTATCGATTGAGCGTAAGCCTTTTGCCCAAAAAACAAAATGAACAAGAAAACTGCTATAAATAATAAAAGCTGTCTTTTCATATCTTATCAGTCCCATTTGCCCTATTGGTCCTATACGTCCTATTTTCCCTTCTTTTTCGAAAAAGTTCCTCGCTATACCCTCCTTCGGTAACGAAAAACTTCTCCAAAGCCTGCAGTTGTTTGTCCAATAAGAAATTGGCTTGATGAATAAGACAAATTATAGAGTTGGCAGCTATTTCAGGTTTACTCAAATAAGACTTAT
>CAYPUE010000002.1:13485-23227 GCA_964414015.1 uncultured Gammaproteobacteria bacterium | reverse complement strand
ATAAGACTTATTAGTCGGATAAGTCATGTAAAGATTGCAAAACTCAACTGTCAAATCGTAAATTAAAGTAGTTGTTTGATAAGACTTTAAGCTCCTATAACCACCATGCTTTCTTTCTTCTAGGGAATTTTCCATACTATCATTCTACACACATAATCATAAACAAAACAACTTTTCCTTATATTCTTTAGTTATGGCTTATTAACAACCAAAACAAAAATCATATCCCTCGTAGCGCTTAAGAGTCTTGAGTGATAAGTTAAAAATCAAACTCAAAAAATTTGTTTTATTAAATTTTTATTTTTTTAAGGTTTTTTTATAAAGAAAACGCGAAATTTAAAATTTCTCAATTTTTGACTGGCTTTTTCAAAATTGCAAGAAGGAAAATAGGAAACTTAAAAATTAATTTTTAGACAAATACATCAAAAGGCATCATTGGCTATTATAGGTCTTTTGAGATATAGTGATATAGTTATAGATAGACAGATTTTTATAAAAATACAAACATTTACCGAATAAGCTGTAAAATTGTCGTGAAAACTCCTATTTTCGTACTTTTTCACACAATTTTTGGTTAACCTGTATCCAGATACTAAAGCATCGAAATGTATCATTTTATCCTTACTCTAGGCTCTTGACAATCTGTGGTAGAATTCTCTACTCTAATTGTATGCCAATAAAAATAATCTTCGTTAACACCCGTAATAATCCGTATAATCCGTATAATCTCGTAGCTCGTGCTCACTTTTCACAGAAAGCAGTTAGGGAAATAAAATGCAGCTAGTAGAACAATTCATATCGTTTTTAAAGAACCAAAAAAACCAGCCTTCGAAAGCCACGATAAAAAATTACAAAGCGGATGTAAGTCAATTCATCAGATGGTTTGAAGAAAGATTCAAAAATTCGTTTGATCCAAATAAAGCAACGTTCCAAATCATCAATCTCTACAAAGATTCCCAAATCTTCTCTGCCAGCTCTATCGAAAGACACTTATCTTCGCTTCGTAAGTTCTTCAATTTCCTAAAGCTCGAAGGCATAATTTCCCAATCTCCCCTCGAAATGTCAAATGTCAAATGTCAAATGTCAAATATTGATCCATATCGCATTAAGGACTTCAAAGATTTTCTTTATGTGTATAACGCTTCGCATCTTACTATCAAAAACTACATCATTGACGTTAAGCAGTTTTTTAAATGGGCTGAAGAAGTCACCGATAGCAAAAATGAGTGGGACATAAATAAAAAAAATGTCTTAGGGAAAATTGACAGCAGTTTTATTGAAGAATACAAAAACCGTCTGCTGGAACAAGAGTTTCTTCCTTCTACTGTCAACCGCAAACTCTCATCTTTGAGAAAATATTTTTCTTGGGCGCAATCCGAAGGCTTACTAGGAAACGGAGTTATTGAAGTTAGAAGTGAGACGTCTTTGACGACGGAAAAAGGAAATCTTGATAATTTGATTTCCGACAATCAAAACGTCAAAGATTCAAGATCAAGAATATCCAACTTCCCGCATCAAGAATTCCAATCGCGCTATTCATCCCTTCCTCCTGTCCGCCTCGCGCAAAAATTCTTTAATGTTTTTGCGCTCATTTTTGATTATTTCCTAGTTTTCCCGCTGGCGAAATTAGGAGAGACATTTGAATATGTACTCTGGCAGATCCAAGGCAAACCGGTATTCCAAAATCAAAAATCAAAAATCAAAAATCAAAATTTCAACGAAAAACTAAAAATTGGAAATTTGAGCAAAGCGCTGTATGCTCCTCTTTCCATCTCAACTAAAAGCTTCCCATGGCACAAAAAAGCCTGGCATCATCTGCGTCATACCAGACCGAACTGGTACAGAACATATCATTCTTACCCGATTACGCATTATTTCCACCTGGCAATTCTGATTATTTTCATGACAGCTGTAGGATTTGCGATGTACAATGCGTTTGCAACTACGCCCAGAAGTCAATCTCCTGCCTTTGCCGCACCGGTCGCGCCTCCCAGAATTCTATCTTTTCAAGGCCGTCTGACCGATTCTTCGGATAATCCTGTGACTACTGCGGCAACTGCGCTTCGGATGGCTATTTACAATGACCCCACAGCTTCGGGAGCGGCTCTTCTTTGGCAGGAAATTGTCAGTATCAGTCCCGATACGGATGGAATTTTCTCTATTCTTCTTGGCAATAACACTGCGATCGCGCAAAGCATATTCGCTCAAAATGCCACCTTGTATTTAGGCGTAACTGTTGGCAGTACTGCGGAGCTTACTCCCCGCCAGCAATTAGCTACAGTTGCCTTCGCTACGAACGCTGAAGTTCTGCAGGGGCTTCCGCCTGTAACCGATGCCGGAGTCACTACCAACACCAACGCCGTGCTGGCTCTTAATTCCAGCGGAACTGTCAGCATCGCAGGCACAGCAACGACTACTTTCCAGGCTGCAAGCGGACAGCTGACGATTACAGGCAAACCCCTTGTTCTCCAGACCAACAGCGGAACAGCTGGAAATATAACTTTTGCGCCTGATGGACTAGGAACTATTGATCTGCAGAAACCCATTCAAAATAGCACAAACAATAACAACATCTCTACTGCTGTTGGTGCTTTGGAAGTGGATGATTTGCTGGCAATCCTGGCAACCTCCAGCGGACAATCAGCCCTTACTATCAATCAAACCTCAACCGGTCCACTCATTAGCGCCAGTACATCCGGAACTGCCAAATTCACCGTAGACAACTCCGGCAACGTCGGCATCGGGACGACCGCGCCTGCGTCTGCTCTAGACATTCTTGGTTCCACTTCAGGAAATCCGAAGATAACATTTAGAAGCACTCAAGCTGGTAACGACGGAACAGCAAGTCTGTATTACAATGCCAGCAATCATTTGGCCACTTCGGGACGATTAGGTGTGGGTGGAAATTTCTACACATTGAGTATTTGGCAATACAATAGTGGACAACAAATTATGGATTTTTCTGACGATACAAATACCATCATTAAAAGCAGTGGAACAAACAATGGAGATATACAACTTATTCCAAGTGGCACCGGTACAATAGACATACAAAAGGCAATTAGAAATACCACCTCCAATAACGGCGGGGCTGTTTATGTTAATGATATTTTTGCAGCCTCTGGCAATGTTGGGATTGGGATAACTGCGCCGGGTGCGGCTTTGGATGTCAGAGGACTTTCCGGAACCTTACCTGCAGCAACTGTTTCCGCTGCTTCTTCTTTTGCTTCCCTCATAACCGATAATGCCGGAGTTGGAGATTTGCTCACCGCTTCCAAATCCGGAGCTACCAAATTCGTGGTAACAAATGCGGGAAATGTAGGAATTGGAATCAACCTTCCGGCTGCTACTTTGGATATAGTAGGAACATTGAAGGTTTCCGGTACCACTAATTTCGGAGGCATAGCCTACACTTGGCCGGGATCTCAAACTACCAACTATGTGCTTCAGACGAATGGGTCAGGCACTTTGTCTTGGGTAGATGCCAATGCTGCGGCAGCAAGCACTATTTACTGGAACCAGTCAAGCGGACTGCTCTACCCCAAAAATTCCACAGTTGACTTAACTATTGGCGGACAAAGTACAGCCTCAGCTAAATTCGCGTTCATAAATGTAAATTCCGGCAATCCCACTGCCAGCATTTCCGGAAATTTATCTCTGGCAGTTCCCACAACCGCAGGAGCAAATACCTTCAATCTCTTAAACAACTCTACTCTTAACTTCCAAAGAAGTCCCGGCGGAGATGCAGGACTGGCTGCCAATTCAGTCTTGTTTTTGAACAATAACGGAAATATCGGGATCGGGACAACGAGTCCCTCCGCTCTTTTTTCTGTTGGCTCGTCTTCTCAATTTCAGGTTAACTCATCAGGCGCTGTTACTGCTGTTGGAGTTAACTCCGGTTCGGGTCTTATTCAGGGAACAGGAGGCATAACAGTTACGGGAACGGGAAATATTAACGCAACAGGAACGTCCGCTACAAACATCGGTAATTCTACCGGAGCGTTAGTTCTAGCCTCCGGAGGAACATCATCCTGGACAAATACATCCGGAAATTTAACCATTCAGACAGCAACCTCGGGAACATTGGCTCTTACCTCTGCAGGAGCGCTAAATTTATCTGCAGCATCCGCTTCCACATGGACTCTTGCATCATCCTCAACAACAGCCTTAAATATTGCTTCAGGATTAATGGACTTTGATACAACAAATTCAAGAGTCGGAATTGGCACAACAGCACCTCTTGCCACTCTAGATATCAGAGGACTTTCCGGAACTTTACCTGCAGCCACTATCTCCGCTACTTCATCTTTCGCCTCGTTGATAACAGACAACGCAGGAGTTGGCGACTTATTCACCGCTTCCAAATCAGGAGCAATGAAATTCGTTATTCAGAATTCAGGAAACGTCGGAATAGCAACCGCTTCTGCATACGAAAAACTGGAAGTCTATGGGGGAAATATTCTTCTTGATAGAGGCCATTTTAAATTTAATCGGGAAGCAGCCCCAGCCGATACCATTACTTACGCAGACAGCGGTGTTGCTGGAAATTTAAATGGCACATATTCTTACGGAGTAAGTTTCGTTACTGCCAGCGGAGAATCAGGGGGAACTAACAGCGGAGTCGGGGTATCCGTCACTAATAAGAAAATGAACGTATCCAATATTCCGATTGGTTCTTCTGCGGTTATAGCCAGAAAGATTTATAGAACAGCAGCTGGAGGAGCAAATCCCCGCAAATATGTAGCTACCATCAGCGATAACACGACAACAACTTATACGGATAATCTAGCTGATGCGGGTTTGGGAGCAGCAATACCCAATCAAGATAGTACTGCTGGTTCTTTTTACATCAACGAGGCCTTAGCCTTTTATCCTGGGGAAACTAATTCCTACAATTTTTGGGCAGGATTAAATACAGGGCTAAATTCCACAGGTCAAAGCACATTTAATACTGGCGTAGGCGTTTCTACCCTTAAGGCAAATACCACTGGGAGCAGCAGTACTGCGGTAGGTGCTCTTGCTCTTACTTCCAATACGACTGCCTCAAATGACGCATTTGGCTTTAGAACTTTATTTTCCAATTCCACCGGCGGCAGTAATGTAGGACTTGGTTCTCAAGCTCTTTATAGAAATGATACTGGAAGTCATAATATTGGTATAGGTGCAAATGCTGAATTTGGCAATAATAATGGCAATCGCAATACTGTAATCGGAAGCAATGCTTTCGTAAATGGCAACAGTTCGCATAGCGACAATATTGGCATAGGTTATGTGGTAGGTGACCTAGTTACCACTGGCTCAAGAAATGTTTTAATCGGTTCAAACGTTGCTACCACTATGACTACGGGAAGTGACAATATTCTTATCGGATATAATGTACAGCCTCCAGCAGTTGATAGTACTTACAAATTAAATATTGGAGGCACGATTTATGGAGATTTGAGCACGGATAAAATCGGAATTGGAACTGTTACTCCGCTTGAGGCTTTGGATATTACAGGAAATGCGACAATTTCCGGAACTCTAGCTGTTAATACCATTAAGCCTCTAACCGGAGCCTTAAATCTCCAATACAAATCAGGAACAAATGCCTGGACTAATGGACTAACTCTTTTGGATAATAACGGTAATGTCGGCATTGGAACAACTGCTCCGCAATTTCCGCTTGAAATATCAAAAGCAGCTACAGACTTATTGCAAATTCATAGTACTACCGGGGGAACTGGAAATCAGGCATACATAGCTTTTACTACTTTTGCAGATACTAGCGGTGCTGTTGTTGGAAGAATTGGCGCAGTTGATATGGGAAGCTGGAATGGCAGCATTGTGTTTGAAACTGCTAATTCGGGAGCTTCCACTTCCACTACTACGGAAAGGATGAGGATTAAAAACGATGGTAGTGTGGGGATTGGGACCACGAGTCCGCTTGCCACGCTTGATCTTCGGGGAAATTTGGGAACAGGACCAATCGCTTCCTTCTCCGGACGCACTTCTTTCGCCGGACTGGTTGTGGATAATGGGCTTCTCACTACGGATTTGGGAGATCTGATTACTGCTTCAAGTTCTGCTTATCCCGGACAAACTCCATCCGGAGGAGGAGACAAGAGAACGCAATTCCGAGTTACCAATGGAGGAACAGTCTACGCCCGGTCATTCTACGATCTTGATAATTCCGCTTACTTCCTCGACCCTGCTAACACAGGAAACGCCCTTATCGTAAACGGAAACATCGGAATTGGGACGACAAGTCCTGGGGCAAAACTTCAAGCAATCAGCGCTGCCGGTGCCGGCTCATGGATACTTAATGCCCAAACAACAGGATTAACAAATGACAGCGGTATATGGCAGGATGCTTCCAATAACATGCAGTTTGCCGCAAGAGACGGCTCCAATGTTTTACGGATAGTTTTGGATTCCAATTCTTCTTCCAATTCCTACATCAACGCCGGCAATGTCGGGATTGGCAATACTTCTCCGCTTGTAAAATTGGATGTAACCGGCTCTGCTTCTCTCTCTGCCAACCTCTCCCTAAGAGGTTCCGGAACTGCACATACATTTAACATCCTTGACAACGGAACCCTAAACTTTACTACCTCGGTCGGCGGAGATGCTGTTACCAATCCAACCTTGTTTATCAAAAATGGCGGCGCTGCAACAAGCGGAAATGTGGGGATTGGGACAACTGCGCCCGCTGCGAAATTAGATGTAAATGGCGCCATAACTATTAACAACAATGATTTAAAAGACGTAAGTAACGTAAGAGGAAATAATACCAATGTCCGTATCAACTTTGGGGACGGAGGCGGTTATCTTGACCTTTATTCAACTTCAAGACCAATACGGTTATTCCCTGGAAATTCCCAACAGACAGTGCAGATAGGAAACGTGGGAAGCAAGCTGATAGTCGGCAATACTGTTAATGACGCTGACCCTGTAAATGATATTGCCGTGAACGGAAATCAGGCGAGAGGTATCGGAGTAGAAAGACACACAACATCCAATACAGCGGGTGTTAACTTAACTGTTAGGTCAGGAGGAGCAACGTCTGGTGCAACCGATAAAAATGGCGGAGACCTTTACCTTGCTTCCGGTATTTCAACTGGAACTGGAAACTCCAATATTTACTTCCAGACATTTCCGGCAGGAAGCAGCGGAACTTCCGACAATACTGCTACTACCAGAATGATTATCAACTCCTCCGGAAATGTCGGTATTGGAACGACGAGTCCGCTTGCAACTTTGGATATTAGAGGCAGCAGTGGAACTACACCAGCAGCTTCTGTTTCTGCCACTACCTCTTTTGCTTCCCTCATTACCGACAACGCAGGAGTTGGGGATCTGTTCACCGCTTCCAAATCCGGAGCAACAAAATTCGTAGTTACCAATGCGGGTGGGGTTATAGTAAACCTTCCAGCTCCAGCAACTACTGGTGCCCTTTGTCATACAAATATCACGGGTATTACTAACGAAGAACTTGTGGATTGCAGCGGAGCGCCGGGGGATATTGCCGAATGGTATGTGGCAGAAACAAATACAGAAGAAGGCGACATTGTTGCTCTCACATCGCAGTCCTTTACATATGATGCAGAAGGATCAGATGCAGCAACAGGACAAATTAAGCAACTTGGCAAACAAACGATTCAGGTGCTTGGCAAATCCACGAATGCACACGGAATTATAGGCGTATACTCTACAGGTCCGTTTCAAGTGTTTGGAGAGGATATAAAAAATGCTGTTGAAAAGTCAGAAAATCCTCAATTAAAATCAATCCCAGTTGCATTAAACGGGCGGGTGCCGGTGAAAGTGAGTATGGAAAACGGGCCGATTCAAATTGGAGATCCGCTTACTTCTTCTTCAACCCCTGGGGTCGCAATGAAGGCAACCAAAGCCGGACCAATTGTCGCCAAAGCCCTCGAACCCTTTAGCTGTAGTTCTACTATGAACCCTGAACTATTAACTAATAACCAATTCTGCCAAGGCAGAATCCTGGTTTTTGTCAATGTTTCTTGGTACGATCCTGACGTCTTCATCACCTCAACCGGCGACTACTCTTTAGCCTCGCAAGGCGAGGCCTTGCAAGAGGTGCAGCCAACAACGCCCGCTCCTTTTGTTCTTAAAGATCCTTTTGGAAATATCGTGGATAGAATCGGCGCATTTGCAGAAATTGCCGTTGGCAATCTTAAAGTTGGATTTATCAATGCGCAGGAAATTACCACTAATTCTCTGGCTGTAACTGCCGATTCCTTAACCATCGGAGGGGAAACTCTGCGGGACTATATCATCAATGTAGTCAGCAATTCGCAATTCGCAATTCGCAATTCGGAAATTATCTCTCCGATCGCGAGCATTGATAGCCTTAAAACCAACTTCATTTCTCCTTTAGCAAGTAATTCCGCCATCGCCATATCGCTTGATAGTTCAAAGTTCATAGTTCATAGTGGAAACAACGCCAGCTCCTCGGCAGTGGCAGTAATTGACAATGCCGGCAACGCGAGCTTTGCAGGAGTTCTAACTGCTAATGAACTAAACGCTTCCAAACTAAACGCTAGCAAAATAGACGCGAGCGAAGCGAGCGTCAGCGGAACTTTGAGAGCCAAGAAAATTATTGCCGACCAAATTGAGGGGTTAAATATTCAGACTTCAACTCTTTCCGCCCAATATATCACCAACAACTATTATGATAATTTTGGCTTGATAGCCAATTCCGCGTCTTCTTCCGGCATACCAAATACTCAATACGATATACAAAATACCGGCTTCGTTGACATAGCAAGTCTATCCGGCCAACTGGCTTATGTTGAAAACTTAAATGCTACTTTTGCCACCTTCACTCAAGGACTCATAAGCCTTGGCCCGTCAAGCTTCAGTGATTTATCCGTGATTAATCAGCTTTCGGTCGGGGGAGATCTTGTTCTGGCAGATACCAGCATCAATGTGCTAGGTAGCGATCTCAAGCTACAACCGCTAAAACAAGGAAATCTTTCGATAATGGACGGTCTGGTTTATATTGATACCTTTGGTAATATTAAAGTCGGAGGTAACGCGGAATTTGCCAAAGACGTAACTGTCAAAGGCATCTTCTCAACCAATATCATCAGTCCAATCCCTGGCTCTGATTTAGTCGTTAGACTGAATCAGGAATCAGCCCCTCCCCATAATTCATCATTCATAATTCATAATTCAAGCGACTCGGCTGTACTGGCTATAAATCAGCAGGGAGATGTCACCTCCTCCGGCAGTGCCACCTTCAGCAAGTTGAACCTAAGACTGGTTCAGCCTGCTTTGGCAATTTCCAATACAGAGTTTCTGGCCACAGGTTCTGCCGGAGTTGCCACCATTTCTGCTAATTTCAAAGAAATAACTATTAATAATAGTATGGTCACAGACAAATCTCTGATCTACCTCACCCCGGTGAGCCTATCGAGCCTAGGAGGCGAGACCCTGGAGCCTCAAACGCCCTATTTGATGCGACAGCTGCCAGATAAATCGTTTACTGTGGGGATACAGAATTCGGTTAGCATCCCAACAACATTTAATTGGCTTATAATCAACTAATTTACAATTTTTAATTTTTAATTTACAATAAATTCACAATGATTCAAAAAAAATACGATTTAGAAGAAAGAACAGCTAAGTTTGGTGAATCAATAATTATGTTTTGTAAAATGTTAAGTAAAGATGTAATATCGTCTCCCCTTATAAATCAACTTGTTCGTTCCTCAACAAGTATAGGTGCAAATTA
>CAYPUE010000002.1:10419-13385 GCA_964414015.1 uncultured Gammaproteobacteria bacterium | reverse complement strand
CCCGCCTTTGGCGGGCTTACTCCTTGACATTATACTGGTGAGTTGATAGTTTATAGTTACCAAACTAAACGCTAGACGCTAATAAACTAAACGCTAAGAAAATATGGAAAATAAAAACGAAACTATCTCATACATCAACAGTATTTCTACGGTTTTGTTGGGACTTCTCCTTTTCGCCTTTCCTCTTCTCGTCTTAACTATTACAACCGACGCTTTTATTCTGCCAAAACAAATCTTAGTAGGTGCAGTTGTATTTTTAATCTTCATTCTTTTGGGTATAAAACTGATTATTGAAGGGTTTTTGAAAATTAGAAGAACGCCTTTTGACGGGCCTGTACTCTTGTTTGCCGCGGTTGCTCTTTTTTCCGCTGTTGTTTCGGTCAATAGAATTGATTCCCTAACTGCTCTCGTTCCCCTGCTTTTTGGCGTGTTTGCCTATTTCGCCATCGTCAATGTCGCCAAAGATAAAAGTTCGCTTCTGTTCTTAATCTCATCTTTCGCCACCGGTTCTCTTGCCGCAGCTGCACTTTCAGTTCTAGCTTTTTTCAAAATTTATCCTCTTCCCTACAGTTTCACCCACATCGAAAGCTTTACATCCTTCGGATCACTTCTGGACCAAAGCATTTATCTGGCTGTGGCGCTCCTTGTCTGCGGATATTTCGCCATGCCGATTATAGATAAACCCTCCGAAATGAAAGCCAAAAATTTAGCCTTTGGAATGGTATCTTTATGCTTAATACTGGCTCTTTTCGTCTCAATCTATCAATTATTGACAACCCAGAAGCCTATCATTCTGCCTTTGCAAACCGGTTTCCAAACAGCTTTTGCCTCAATTTCTCAAGACACAGCCAGAATTGCGCAGGGATTTTTCTTAGGCAGCGGATTTGGAACTTATGCAACCGACTTTACCAGATTTAAACAGGCAATATTTAACCAAAGTTCCAGCCTTTGGAACTTAACCTTTTTAAGATCTTCAAGTTTCGTCTTGGAACTTTTAGCAACCACAGGCGTGCTTGGATTTTTATCCTATCTATATCTTGGAATAAAAAGTTTTAAAGAAGCAGTTGCGTCCAAAAAGGGCGAGGGAAATCCCGCCGGTGTTGCTCTAATTATATTATTAGCCGTTTCCTTAGCTCTGCCATTTAGTTTCATCAGCCAGACTCTTATTTTTATTTTGCTTGGTCTATTAGCAGCCGGCCAAGGTCTAAAGGCAGAAAACTCAACAAGATTTTTTGACGTGGAATTTCAGCTGGTTGAATTTAAAAAAGGCCTTATCGTAACTGAAGAAAGCGTTGGCAAACACAAAACAAACAGAATTTTGCCTGTTTCCTTCTTCGTTTTAATACTGGCTATTGTCGGAGTTGTCGGATTTGCCAGTTTTCAATACGTTTTGTCCGACATGAAATTTCAAAGCTCTCTGGTTTTCGCCTCTGCAAACAATGGCTTGGAAACTTACAAAGCTCAAGCCGATGCCATAGCTATATTTCCGTATCGAGATTCTTTTTATCGGGTTTTTTCCCAAACCAATCTTGCTCTGGCGAACGCCTTTGTCGCGCAGCAGCCCAAAGGTTCAAGTCCCAGCGCTCAAACCCAAGCTACAATAACTACTCTTATCCAGCAGGGCATTAATGCCGGACGAAATGCCACTACCGCTTCTCCGCTTACGGCTGCGAATTGGCAAAATTTATCTTCTATCTATCGTTCCTTAATCGGTGTTGGGCAAAACGCCGAGAACTTCGCCATTGCCACCCAACAGCAGGCAGCTTTTCTTGACCCCAATAGTCCGCAGGAATATATCAACTTAGGGGGCATTTACTATCAACTGGGACAGTATGATAACGCGCAAAATCAATTTCAAATCGCTGTTAATCTGAAACCGGACTATGCTAATGCCTATTACAATCTCGGCCATGCTTTGGAAAACAAAAATGATTTTACCAACGCGCTGACCCAATACCAAACAGTTAAGAATTTGGTAAGCAATGATAAAAATAGTTTGGATTTGGTCAATAAAGATATTGACAACCTAAATAAGAAATTGCAGTCTGTGGCTTCGGGGATACAAGCTAACAATGAGACTAATACCCCTTCGGACAAGCTTAATTTGAGTACTCCTCAAACGCAGCTTCCACCTCAAAATCCTCCAATACAAATCCCTGCTCCATCGGTATCGACAGAAGCAGGGAAATGATTATATAGAAAAAACTTCTAATTTAATTCCTACTTATCTAGCAGGACTATGTTTTCTGAAGCAATCTCTACAATATACTGGTCTGTCTCCACGAGGTTGGAAAGGAACTGTATCTTTTTTACCACAATCTGAACATGTGATTTCAAAAGATTGACGAGCTCCTCTATCTCCTCCCTCCATACGAGCTTTTTTCAAAGCCCTACAAGCAGGGCATCTAACTGGGGAATTTTGAAATCCCTTTTGCTGATAGAATTCCTGTTCTGAAGCAGTCCATGTAAATTCTTTACCGCAATCTTTACAAGTTAATGTTTGATCTTGAAAAGCCATTTTATTCACCTCCTTTACCCGCCGCTAAGGCGCTCCGTGAGCCGTGTACGAATAGTACTGAAAAGGCGAACGGTAAGCTTAGGCGGGCTTTACTTGAAAATAAAAATGAATATCTCTTGGTTGTTGGGGTAATGCTACTCATTAAATATTAAATAATTTTCTGAATTCCCATCTACCTGTACTCTGGAATCCAGAAACGGTGAGGGTGAAATCCTTTACTTTGCAAGTATAAGGCATATTAAACTAAATATCAATAGGCAATTTAAGAACTGATGTGATAGAATAATTTAATAACTTTCGGGCTTGTAGCACAGTTGGTAATGCGCCGCATTCGCATTGCGGAGATCGGCGGTTCGAATCCGCCCAAGTCCACTTGGGGCCCGTGGTATACCGGTAACATGTCACTATGGCATAGTGAAGTAGCGGGTTCGATTCCCGCCGGGTCCAC
>CAYPUE010000002.1:0-10319 GCA_964414015.1 uncultured Gammaproteobacteria bacterium | reverse complement strand
GGGAGCGGATTAACGAGAACTCCGTTTCTTTTAATTTCAAAGTGGACATGCGGTCCGGTAGTTCTTCCTGTCATTCCTATCCATCCGACAACTGTTTTTCCTGCAACAACACTTTCTCCTATCCCTACATTGACAGCGCTTAAATGCGTATAATGCGAGGCGAAACCTGCGCCATTATCTATCCAGACGTCTGTCCCATATCCGAAATTCCAAGTCCCTATACTAACCGAAGTTACAACTCCTGTTTGGGCTGCCACAACGGGAGTCCCGTAAGGAGCTGCGATATCCAAAGCCATATGATACCAAGAAGCAAATTGCGTTATAACACCATTCACCGGCCAGGTGAATCCTAGAGATGAAATCGAAACCGGGCCTTGTACTATATATACTGAACGTTTGATGAATGGCTGTTCTGACGGTTTTACTCCATCCGGAACAATCAATGTCTGCCCCTCAACCAAAGCAAATGTCTCGGGATTGGCAAAGTCGTTAAAGGGAAAATCAACTATCTTCTGTGCTTCGCTGTCAAGCTTTTTGGCAATTGAGTAAACACTGTCGCCCTTCTGGACTTTGTATTCTATACCTGTAACAGGCAAAATTTTTAAGCTATCTCCAATCGTAATATCGTCACCAATTAGATTATTCGCCCAGCGGATCGTATCTACGGAAATACCAAATTTCTGCGCAATCGTAGAAAGCGTGTCTCCTTTTTCAACGGTATAGGTTAAGGTTTTATCTCTTGGTTTGGAAGATATCTCTGTTTGGAAAATATTTTCACCTACGACAATTGATTCCTGCAAAGACGGCGAACCTATTTTGGGAGAAGAATTGCTGGAAGAAAAAACCGGAAAAGTATCTGCCAAAAATGGGGATATTAACACTCCAATTCCCAATACCGAGATTGCCGCTAAATGCATAAAAGGCCTGTTATACCTGCCTCTTTTAATCGTAAACAGTTTAACCAGTGCGTTTTTGTTGTTCTCAAAAAAATAAGAAACTGAAAGAACCTTTTTCTGACAATATGAATAGAAGAAAATTAAAAATTCCCGAAATTCTAAGAAGAAACCCTTAGCAAAACGGACGATAGCGGTTGATATCTGTCTTAGCATACGCAGAAATTATATTCTTATTCACTTGTATTCTCAAGTTTAGGATTTTCCTAGGCTTTCTAGAAATTGTTCATTACTTTCCGTTTTGGAAAGTTTTTCCACTAAGATACTCGTCCGTTCCTCCGGGCCAAGCATGTCAAGCATTCTGCGCATTGTGGCAACTTTTTTCAAATCCTTTTCCGATAACAAAAGTTCTTCCTGCCGTGTTCCTGATCTGGCTACGTCAATGCTTGGAAAAATCCTTCTGTCCGACAGTTTTCTATCCAAATGCAGCTCCATATTGCCGGTACCTTTAAATTCTTCGTAGACCAAGTCATCAAGGCGAGACCCAGTATCAACTAGTGCAGTACCAATAATAGTGACACTTCCACCTTCTTGGCAATTTCTGGCTGCTCCAAAAAATCTCTTGGCTGGCCACAAAGCGGCGGGATCAAATCCACCGGAAAGTGTTCTACCCGATGGCGCAACTGAAAGGTTATAGGCACGGGCAAGTCTCGTAATAGAATCTAAAAGAATAATCACGTCAATACCTAATTCCACCAATCTTCTGGCTCTATCCAGGGTTATTTCGGCAACTCTGGTTTGATTGTCCGGCGGCTCATCGAAATTGGATGCAACCACATCTCCTTTTACAGACTGGCTTATATCGGTCACTTCTTCCGGCCTTTCTCCAATTAATGCTGCCATCAGATGCGCTTTGGGATAATTTTGGGCAATACCTGCGGCAATTTCTTTAAGAATAGTTGTTTTCCCTGCTTTCGGAGGAGAAACAATCATTCCTCTTTGTCCGAAACCAATCGGAGCAACCAAATCCATCATCCTGGTTGACAAAGGAAATTTACCGGTTCCCAGCATGATTTGTTTTTTAGGATAGATTGGGGTTAGGTCATCAAAAAAAGGTCTTTTTAGAGAGTCGTCTGCCGGAGCATCGTTAACTGTCTCTACTTTTAATAAACCGAAATAACGCTCCGTATCTTTTGGCGGCCTGCCAACGCCTTTTATCAAATCTCCGGGCCGAAGCATAAACCTTCTGATTTGAGATTGGGAAATGTAGACATCCCGGCTTGACGGGATAAATTTAGGCCGCAAAAATCCGTGCCCTTCCGGCTGAATATCCAAAATTCCCGACACCTGTTCTGTAGGGCCTTGTTGAGGCAGATATTGGAAATTGGAAGCTTGTCCATTTCTGTAAGCAGGCTGTGCTGGGGCTGGTGCCGCCGGCGCTGCCGGAGCAGACGCAGGAACAGGAGCACCTATTATTTCATCAACAGATTGGGATTTTGACGTCTTTTTGTATGGCATAAACTAAGAATTTAAAATATATTTATAGGTTCAAATAAATTTGGTGGAAATTGTTTTAGAAGAAAAATTCTAACCACGTGTATTACACCACAATTAAAACTCCTTGTCAATAGGCAAATAAAAAACCTCTTGGGTTGACACAGTATATTATAGTATGGTACGCTTGATTCTTCGTATGCAGAAAAGAAAACCGGTGGTGTCAATTTTACTGCCAGTGCATAATTCAGGAGAGTTCCTTACCGATTGTTTGGAAAGTCTTGTATCTCAAAGCTTCAAAAACATCGAAATAATTGCCATTGACGATGATTCCAAAGATAACTCCTTCAAAATCCTTAAAGAATTTTCCAAAAAATACAAAAAAGTACGGTCTTTCCGAAATGTTAAACGCTACGGAATTGCCATAACCTTGAACAGGCTATTAAAGAAAGCTAAAGGAGATTATCTCGCCTTTATGGATCAGGATGACATCTCTTCAAAACGCAGAATCAAAAAACAGCTGAAATTTCTGATAGGAAATGGGGGTGTAGTAGCGGTTGGGAGCCAATGCATATTTATTGACAAGAAAGGAAAACGTTTGGGAAAAAGTTTTTTCCCTCAAGAAAACCAGCTCGTCTACCAATCCCCTCTTCACGGCGTTTCCATGCAATTCGAAACTCTTTTGATTAATAAGAAATTACTGCCAAAAGATCTTTTGCGTTTCGATACGAATTCCAACCCGTTTATTTACAGCGACATTTTTATGAAACTTCTTCCTTACGGAAAATTCGCCAATCTTCCGGATTATCTGCATTACCATAGAAACAATCCCAAAGCTTATCTTTCCGATCTGATTAAAAACCCTATTTCTTTTATTAAGCTTTGGCTAAGGTCAATTGTGAATTATGATTATCCTTTATCTTTTAAAACTCCTTTTCTTCCTTTCGTCAGAGAGCTTATTTAATAAATCCTGCACCTTTTTCTGCTATCCCCAAGTTATCCACATTTTATTATGTCAAATAAAATAGCCCGAATTAACAATCTAAACGATAGCTAATTTACTCTAGGATATAGGATTTTTAGGGTTATATTTGCTATAGGATTGACACACTTGACAACCTGTGATAAAATCCCATTAGGTATGATAATGAGATTTTTATTTGGAAACCTAAAGAAAACAAACAGAAAAATGATTTCAGACTACAAACAAGAAGCTCTGGTAAAACAGGGACGGGAACAATTTAAGAAATTATTAGCAAGAGGGTTGAGAATTCCGGTTGTATTTTTATAAGCAGATAAAAAGAGCATCGCTTTCGTTACATGCAATGATAATTCCAAGTACGATAAGCAATGCTCTTATAAATGGCAATTAGCCTTTCAGGCAGGAAATAAAACTAAATGCCGTAAATTTTTTATCAGAAATACGTAACAATGTCAAGGAAAAATGACGAGGCTAAAACAAGAGGTTTTCGTTGACAGCGTTTGATATTTTAACGAAAAAAATTAAAGCCAAGTAAGAAAACTTTTACGTTCTTTAATGAGGTAAGAGTCTTGGGCAGGGATTCTTACCTCTTTTAAGCACATAAAAACAAACCTTCAGTATTAAAATTTTTTAGCGAATAAAATTCTTCCCGCGGTTGTTTGAATAACCCTAGAAACTACCACATCAACTTTTTTGCCTACGTCTAACGCTCCACTTTCAACTACAATCATCGTTCCGTCATCTAAGTATCCTACTCCCTGGCTAGGATCTTTTCCTATATGAATAATCGCAATATTTAGTGTTTCTCCCGGAACCGCAGTTACTTTAAGGCTATTCGCAAGCGTATTGACGTTGATGGCCACAACCCCGTTGATAGCAGCTTTTTTCTCCAAATTATAATCGCAGGTGATTATCCTTCCCTTAAATTTTCTGGCAGCATGAATCAGATGTTCATCAACTTCCATTTTCTGCTCCGAAACATAATACACAACCAATTTAATTCCTCTGCTTTTCTTCAGTTTTTCCAAAAGCTCAAGTCCTCGTCTTCCTCTTTCTCTTTTGACCGGATCTTTTGAATCCGCAATATGCTTCAGTTCCAAAAGTATATTTTCCAAAACTACAAATGTTCCCGTTAATAAACCGAGTTTTATAACTTCAAAAATTCTGCCGTCTATAATAGCCGAGGTGTCAAGAAAAATTCCATTTTCGATTTTGTAATTTTTGGTTTCCTTCTTCCTTCTTGGTCTGGAAATCATTGACGGAAGACGCTTGGCAATCGTTTTTGCAACTTGGTCGGCAACAAGAGCCACAAATGCGGGTGGTATTAAATATAAAGGTTTTCTGGTTTTCTTTTTAGGATTATTCATAATTTATCGTCCTATATTTTCTAAAACATCTCTTAAAGATTTATGTGTTTCAAAACTAATTATATTTTTAAATCCAAGTTTTCTCGCTTCTTTTGCTCTTTTCTCAAGTAAAGGAACACTGCGAAGCTCTCCAAGAAGCCCCACCTCCGCAATACCAACAATTTTGTTCAGAGGAATATTTCGAAGGCTTGAAAAAATAGCCAAACAAATACTTAAATCCGCGCCCGGATCGGTAAGTTTAATTCCTCCTGCAACATTCATAAATACATCCATTGCCAAAAGCGGCAAATTGCAATGCTTTTGCAGAACCGCCAAAAGAATCTCCAGCCGTTTCGGATCAACTCCGGTTGCCACGTGTCTTGGTACAGGCAATTTGGAAAAAACAACCAGGCTTTGTATTTCAACCGGCAAAGCTCTTGTCCCTTCCAGCGTAACGGTTATGACCGAACCTGCAGAACGTCTCAAGCTTTCTGTTAAAAAAATTTGTTCAGGGTTTTTTACTTCGGTTATACCAATATTTCCCATCGTAAAAATGCCAACTTCGTCAATTGGACCGAATCTATTTTTAAGACTTCTCAAAATTCTGGTTCTGGTAAATTTATCTCCTTCAAAAAATAAAACCGTGTCAACCATATGAGACAAAACCATTGGCCCTGCCACCATTCCCTCTTTGGTCACATGACCTACCATAATAATAGAAATGCCCAATGTTTTGGCAATTCTTATAAAAAGTGCAGCTGCATAGCGGACTTGTCCGACAGATCCGGAAAGTCCGGTCAGGTTTTCCGATTCCATTGTTTGGATGGAATCTATAATTGCTAATTTCGGTTTGGTTTTCGCAAGCAATTCAACAATGGCATTAGTATTGTTGCTCGAGACAACGAGAAAATTATCATTTGTTTTTTCTTTGCTAATCCGTTTTGCCCGAAGTTTTATCTGGTCTTCTGACTCTTCACCGGAAATATAGAGAACTTTATTATCGAGAGGAGGCAGACCGCTTTCGGATGAACTGAACGCCGATTGGCGATTTGATTGGGATAGGCGTTCACTTAGCGAGCGGGTTTTAGTTTGAGATTTGGGTTTAATATAGCGAGCGTCATCTGAAACGCGCGTCTGCCGACTCGAGAGCTCTAAAGCAATTTGCAATAATAATGTAGATTTGCCAATTCCCGGATCTCCTGCCAGAAGCGTAACACTGCCGGGAACTATCCCTCCTCCCAAAACATTATCTACTTCGGAAAAACCTGTAGAAAATCTATTTTCTTCTTTGTAATTAATTTCTTTTAAAGTTTTTGGTGTAGGTACTGCGTTTGAAGAACCGCTAATATTATTACCAAAATCTGAAATTCTTGCAGCCTCTACCCTTATTTCTTTAAGGGTATTCCACTCCCCGCATTCAGGACATTTGCCTAAGAATTGCGGGGAATCATATCCGCATTCCTGACAAACAAACGAAACTTTAGCTTTCATGCAAAGTTATTATACTACTTCAAAATCGAATTTAGAAGTTAGCGTATTCTACAGTTAACGAGTTAAAGAATTAACGAATTCAACCCGCTAACCCGTTAATGCGTTAACTGAATAATTGAATAATTGATTATCTATATCCGATTGGTTTTTCTTTGAGGACTGGGGCAACTTCAACTCGATGTCTTTTTTTATCAATTCCGCAAACCGTAACCTCAAGCACTACACCTTCTTCGTAAGTTGTTTTAACCGGAATTTTCTCTTTCTTGATAATGCCGGTAATATTGTCTCCAAGATCCAAAAGCACACCGGTTGAAATAATTTTCGCAACTGTTGCTTTGAGTTTTTTGTCTATTGTAAATTCATCCAGTTTCTGCTCAAATGGATCTTTCTCCAATCTCTTAATTGACAGATTTACCCTTCTGGCATCCCTATCAAAATCCAAAATAACTGTTTTTATCCTGTCTCCGACTTTAAACTTAGAAAAAATATCGGGAATGTTTTCCCATGATGCTTCGGAGATATGAATAAATCCTTCGGCATTCTTGCCTTCTTTAAGAGGTATTGAAACGAAAATTCCAAAATTGGCAACGTTTGTAATAATTGAGTCAATTTTTTGTCCAACTGCCAACTCTTTTACCAAAGCCTGAAAATCTTTTACGCTTAAGACTTTTCTTTGGGAAAAGATAATTTTATGCATTGGCCTATTGATTTCCAGCATTACTACTTTAATCGTTTTTCCAACCAATGAAGAACCGCCGTCCAAACCGGAGATATGTGAAGTTGGCAAAAATCCGGAAACTCCGTCTTTGGCTGTAACCAGAAATCCTCCTTTGGTTGACATATCTACCACGACATCCAAGGGTTCTTGATTTTTCAAAAGAAGATCGAGTCTTTTCCAAACTATATCGTCAATAAAACGTCTCAAAGAGACAACCGAATTGCCCGTGTCCGATTCCGGATTCAAAACCTGTACAGACACTTTATCCCCTACCTTAAGCATGGATAAAAGTTTTTTCAGAAGATTTCTGTCTTTTTCCATCACAACCGCTTCGGTTTTGGCATTAATGTCAACGAGAATTTCCGCGGAGGTAAGTTTGGTAATTTTTCCTTCCAGAATTGCCCCTTTTTTGGGAGTTACCAAGGAAGAGCTGGCCTTTTTCATCAAATCCGCCATTGAGGTTGCTTTTGATGAATTAGATTTTGAAGTTGACGTTTGCATTCATTAATTTCACCTTTCTTTTTGAAGTCTCCCCATTGTACCACAAAACCCCTCCCCCCGCAATCGGGCTTTTTATCCTTTTGAGTCAAGCCAAACATTTAATTTTCGCCTTGTCTATTTTTCTTGACAAAGTTTATTCATTTACTCTATGATAATTACCAGAAGCATTTAATGCTCAGACCGTAAAAGCGGTTTGAGCTTTTTTTGGTTTTAAGGAGTATACGTTTATCTTATGTTTTATATCAATGTGAACAAACTGCTTATTCAAATTAATAACATGGGTTGGCGGCAGATCATTAATGTGGGATTTAAAACTCTTATCTTATTATATTTTATTGTCTACGGATTGGCAACGCCGCCCATCATAAACGAATTTATAAATAAAAATAGGGTGTGGAAAAGTAATTTAAATATGATAAAATGGTCAAATATGGAACTTATAATTGTTATTGCCCTAGTACTCATTGTTTACGCGGTGTGGGATATAAACACAAGAGTAAAGAGATATATGGAATACAAAAATACATTTGATCCTGACTATCCTTATTACACTGCAATAGATTTACAGATTGCGCAAATAGAGATGGATGTTGCGAGAGAAGAATTTAACAAAAAAAATGTAATCTATGAGGAATACTGGGAGAAAAATAAACAAGAACTCCTCAAGGTAAAAAAGAATGCTGACCATTCAAAAGAATTCAAAGATATCATGCACGATTATCATTATTACGCAGACAGTCTTAATGACAAAGCAGATTATTTTCATCAGATGATTGAGGTAAACTATGCGATACGAAACGGAAAGAAAACCTATAAACAAGCAAGCGAAGAGATTAGAGGGTTCATATTAAGGATTAAAAAAAGCGGATATCATGAATGGCTAAAATATGAAAGTAAAAGTTAAAACAGTTTTTCATCCATTAAGCGAGAACACGAATATGAACAACATAGATATAGATCAACTAATTCAACATTTTTACAATAAGGGGGGAAGCGTCTCTGATGTTTATCTTAACTCTCCTGATGTGGCTACTAGTGTCCATAGCGCCTCCATTGTTTTATTAAACGGAAAACCCCATGTCGGAGATACTACTCGAAAGGCAATAATAAAAGCGCTTAAAACCATCTCTGGCTAGGTAATTCTTTCCTGGGGAAACGAATCGTCAAAAAGGTGATCTTCTCGTAAGTCAATACGGACTTTCACTACATGTAGGGCAAAGATGAGGAAAGATCAATATCTTTCACAGTAGTCTTTTCACTTTCTGTCCTACAATATTCATAAATGATATCCCTTGCAAGTTTTGCCGAAGCGAATATTGCATCTGTTTCATTCCCGATCATTTGTTTCCCTTTTAACAACTCACGTTTATTGTTAATCAAAGAAGTTATGACAGCAAATAGCCTTCCCACCTGTCAAGTGGGAGCACGAACTATTTAAGATTTTGAGTAACTCTTAATCAGATTTGCTGTAAGATCGTCTTCCAACATGGCACGTCTAATTATGTTTTTAAGTTTCGTATTATTTCTCTTGTATTTTTTTGTTGGCTTGCAAAGACCGCAAGTAGATTTAGAAAATATCACATTAATTATTTTACGCGGACTGGACAGTAAATTTGATGTTTTTGGGATCAAAAGCTGAGATATTTTTACTTGCGTCCAATATTTCGATTCCTAAAACTTTTCCTTTTTTATCCTCATCCACCACAATTGAATCGGATATCTTCCGACTTGTTTCATATTTACCCTTTGCTAAATTTATATAAACTGCGTCAACTTTTTTATCGTATTTCATTTTCATAATGATTTCTCCAAAAAATATGCCCTTATAACTGTAATTTTATTCCCTTCGGTTTTCGTAACTACCTCCAATAGTTTACCACCAACTAGCATTTGGCGCAACTTTTGATCACGAAAGCTTGATACTTTTTGATGAGAATGCGAAACGATATTAATCACTTTATTTTGAGAAATTTTTCTTCTCCGCATTTGTTCTAACGCATGTCTGGAAAATATAATCGGCATGATTTTAGTGTATCAGATTATAAAAGTGAGGACAGGTTGGTTTTGGATTTGTTTTGGAGAAAAAAATCCCTTATTTTTTACCGCTTTTAATAACCAGTTCTTTCTTTTTCGTATCTATTTTAGCTTCCAATTCTCTGATGTCCCAATCCAAAATCTTCAGAATATTCTTGGGAATTATAACCCCATACGAATTCCCGATTCTAATTATTTTCCTATTCATAGCTTACTCTTGACGTTATAACATTGTTATAACATAACAAGTAAAAGATGTCAAGACAATGTTTAAGATAGTGCTTATTTGAATTACAGATGAGTAATAATTGTTAGTAGCTAAGTAGGAAATCCTGAAATGAATTCAGGATGACAGTGAGGAAAAGATTTTGGAGAAAGAAATTCCCGAAATTGCTGTTGGTTTTGCTCTAAAGTCCCCCGGCCTTGATCTATTGTCCCATCGCACTAGGCGGTAGTATCGTTGACGCTGGTATGTTTCACTTCTCTGTTCGGAATGGGAAGAGGTGGTGCCATACCGCTCTAAAGACCGAAAGGCTTTAGAGCAAAACCCTTTAAATTGTTAATTAATTGTACCTCGACCCTCCTAATCTTAGCATTCGGCTTTTCAATTCTATTCGAATACGCCTCATGCTGCGATTTTCGGAGGGTTTCGGTCGCCTGATGGCTCCCTAAAAAGTGAAGAGAAATCCGTCTTTATATAAAAGTCTACCTTTCAACCATTAGTATGGGTAAGCTAAATATCTTGCAATACTTACACTGCCCACCTATCAACCTCGTTGTCTACGAGGGGTCTACGTCCCGATAAATCGGAACACGAGATCTAATCTTGGAAACGGCTTCCCACTTAGATGCTTTCAGCG
>CAYPUE010000001.1:0-80618 GCA_964414015.1 uncultured Gammaproteobacteria bacterium | reverse complement strand
GCATTGCTGGATCGTCTAATGGTAGGACAACGGACTCTGAATCCGTTTATCTTGGTTCGAATCCAGGTCCAGCAGCCAATGAGAAATTTAATAAAAACAATTATCTACATAGTCAGTCGTAGTGCTAAGTTAAAAAATAAACTTACAGATGCTTCTTCGGCGCCAGTTGAATTTGCATGTATATTTTGTCAAAAAGATGAATACGAAGAGCTTACTAATTTGATAGAAAAGCTGGGTAAGATCGTTGAGAGAACACAAAGTGGCTTTACATATCTTTTAGATAAACCTATCGAAACGAACGCTGGGCCTTTGCGATTAGTAAAGATTCGAAAACCTGATTCTGGGTTTACCCAAAGAGGAGATGCTGATTTCAACACTAATTACAAAGACTTTAAGGCAAAATATCAAGGAGATTCCCGATTCGAACTGGTAAAGAAGGAGGGATTTGAATATCTTAGATTATCTAGTCGTGATTTTGATGTAATGGCTTGCTTTTCTAACATTCCCAAGAGTGAATATTTAGGTATTAAATTATAACGACTAAAGAAGGTTTTATGGTACAAAAAAGCAATGAGTAGGAAAATCTTGTATTTCTATTTTCTTCTTTTTCTTGTTTTATTTGTTTTTGGCGGATTTTTTACAGGAAATCGTAAGGTAAGCAAAGTTAATATTGTTTTAAAACCCACACCAACAGTAACTCAAGTTTCTCAAGAGAGAAGTTTGTTTAAAGTAGCTAAAGTTATCGATGGGGATACGATAAAAGTTGTGGTAAACAATAAGGAAGAGACAGTTCGGCTAATCGGGATTGATACGCCGGAAGTTGTTGATCCAAGAAAACCTGTTCAGTGTTTTGGAATTGAAGCTTCCAATAAGGCCAAAGAAATTCTACAAAACAGAATGGTTATTCTTGAATCGGATGCAGCTAGCGGAGATGCGGATCAATACGATAGGCTTTTGAGATATGTTTTTTTGGAAGATGGGACTAACGTTAACAAATTAATGATTGAAGAAGGATATGCGCATGAATATACTTATAAAGACAACCAATATAAATACAGAAACGAATTTATAGAAAAAGAAAAAGAGGCAAGAGAAAATAAAAGGGGATTGTGGGCTGACAATGCTTGCTTGTATAATAAATAAAATCGGAGAATGATTTTATCATGGCGGCCAAAATTGACGGGATCTGTGGGATGAAGTGAATAAATTCCACTTCAACCCCTTGACATTTAGCAGATGGTATGTTAGATTGCCAATAGCGTAGGTAAAATAAATATGGAAAAAATAGTTCCTTTAATTCCGATCAGAGACGGAGTAATTTTCCCAAATACAGATTCAGTTTTGACCTTTGGGAGACCAAAAAGCTTAGCTGCTTTAGAAGCTTCGTTTAGAGGCGAGCGAACCGTGTGTTTTGTCCTTCAGAAAAATTCCAAACTCAACGATCCGGGTCCGGATGATTTTTATTCGGTCGGCACATTATCCACTATTCAGAGAATGATAAAAACAGAGGGAGAAATAAACGCTCATGTTAAAGGTATATCTAGGGTAAAAATCCTCTCCGTTGAACGACACGATCCCTTTTTCCTGGCCAAAGTTACTGAAACTCCGGATATAGTAGAAAACACCCCTGAAATAAAAGCCCTATGCAATCACCTGACCAATGAATTTAGGCGCGCAATGAACATAGGAAAATCTGTGGACTTTATGGTGTTTATGAATATTATGTCCGACAGTTCTCCTTCTGAACTTTCCGATTTAATATCTTCTGTTTTGGATCTCAAACCCGATGAAAAACAAGAGCTTTTGGAAATAAATAACGTTAGGACAAGACTGGAAAAAATCACGCAACTTCTGGCAAAAGAAGTAAAAATCTTAGAGCTAGAGAAGCGTATTGCCAGCAAAACTCAAGAAAGATTTGAAAAAGGCGCAAGAGAGGCAATACTTAGAGAAAGACTCAAGACCATAGAGAAAGAGCTTGGAGAAAACGATGAGGATGGCGAGATAAAAGAACTTTTGGATAAAGTTAAAAAAGCGAAAATGCCCGAAGATATCGAAGAGAAGGTAAGAAAAGAAGTCAAAAAACTCTCCCAAATGACGCAATACAATCCGGAGGCAGGATACATCAGAAATTATTTGGATTGGTTGGTTAGTCTTCCATGGAGTATTGAAAGCAAAAATAATATAGATATAAAATTGGCAGAGAAAATTTTGGATGAAGATCACTTTGGGCTGACGAAAATAAAAGAGAGAATTCTTGAGTATTTGGCAGTTCATAAATTAGCTTCCAAGATGAAAGGTCCGATACTTTGTTTTGTCGGGCCGCCCGGCGTTGGCAAGACATCAATTGGTAAATCTATAGCCCGGGCCTTGGGCAGAAAATTCGTCAGAGTGTCTTTGGGTGGAATTAGAGATGAGGCGGAAATAAGAGGGCACAGACGAACTTACGTTGGTGCATTGCCCGGACGAATTATTCAGGGAATTAAGGATGCAGGCACAAGAAATCCGGTTTTTATGCTGGACGAAATAGATAAGGTGGGCGCAGATTTCCGGGGAGATCCATCTTCCGCATTGCTTGAGGCATTGGATCCAGAACAGAATAATCAATTCTCCGATCATTATTTGGAAGTTCCTTTTGATCTTTCCGACGTAATGTTTATAACCACTGCTAATATCCTAGACACAATTCCGCCGGCATTAAGAGATAGGTTAGAAATAATTCATTTCGCAGGTTATACCCAGGACGAAAAATTTAGAATAGCGCGAGACTTCTTGCTAAAAAAACAAATGCAAAATCATGGTTTAACAGACAGAATGATTAGTGTTGCAGATGATGCAATTCGTTTCTTAGCGCAGCATTATACAAGAGAAGCCGGAGTCAGAAGTTTGGAGAGACAAATAGCAGCTATCTTTAGGAAAGTGGCCAAAAAAATAGCTGAAGGCAAGACGAAAAAGATAATAGTTGATTCAAAGGGCGTCCCCAAGTTTTTGGGACCAATTAAATTCAGTTCAAGCATCTTGGAGAAAAAAGATGAGGTTGGTATGTCTACTGGTCTTGCCTGGACAGAAGCCGGAGGAGACATTTTATTTATTGAAGTAGCGCTTATGTCGGGAAAAGGACAGCTTACTTTAACAGGACAGCTTGGAGATGTGATGAAAGAATCCTGTCAGGCTGCTATGGCCTATATAAGAGCTAGAGCTAATCAGTTAGGCCTTTCTGAAAAGTTTTACCAAAAAATAGATGTTCATATTCATGTACCTGAAGGCGCAGTTCCCAAAGATGGTCCGTCAGCCGGAATTGCCATCACGACAGCGATAATTTCTGCTTTGACAAAAATTCCGGTCAATAGGAAAGTAGGAATGACAGGAGAGATGACTTTGAGAGGCAGGGTTTTGGAAATTGGCGGACTTAAAGAAAAAGTAATCGCGGCCCATAGAGCAGGACTTAAGACGATTATTGTGCCGAAAGAGAATAAAAAAGACTTGGAAGATATTCCTAAAGAAGTTTTAAGAGATCTGAAATTCGTCTTTGTTTCCCATATGGATGAAGCTTTGGGAGTTGCTTTGACGAAACCATTAATAAAAAACGGAAGTGAGATATTATCTCATCACGCAATTCTGCACGCTCAACTTCCCCACCAAGCAGATTAATTATGTACCGCCAGCGGGAGTCGAACCCGCGATCCCCACCTTGAGAAGGTGATGTCCTAGGCCACTAGACGATGGCGGCAAATACAATGCTATTTTACCTTAATTACAAATACATCACAACATTGTATGGTTAATATTTTTCTAGTATAATCTTCTTATGAATAAGATTTTTCTCTCCGTAGTAATCCCCTCCTATGACGAAATGACTAATCTGCAAAAGGGAGTTCTGGATAAAATCAGTTCTTTTTTGGGCAGGAAAAAATATTCCTACGAAGTGATAATAGTTGATGACGGATCCAAAGACGGAAGCGTAGAGTTTGTGGAAAAATTTCTGAAGAATAACCCTAATTTTAAGCTTATAAAAAATCTTCATTTGGGTAAAGGCGGAGCAGTTACGACCGGAGTGCTTGCGGCTTCCGGCGAATATATCCTTTTTACAGATATGGATCAGGCAACTCCCATAGAAGAGATTGACAGACTGCTTCCTTATTTCGATGAAGGCTACGATATCGTGATAGGTTCGCGAAACTCAAGAAGGAAAGGATCTCCATGGACAAGGCTATTAATGGCAAGAGCAATGATGTTTCTTCGGACATTACTCGTTGGAATTTCGAATATTTCTGACACCCAATGCGGATTCAAAGTATTTCAGCATGAGATCGCCAGGAAGATATTTACAAAAATACAATTACTTCATCATAATTTCAAACAGGTTTCAGGGTCAAACGTTTCTGCAGGATTTGATGTAGAGCTTTTGTACTTGGCAGAAAAAATGGGATACGACATTAAAGAAGTTCCGGTTAATTGGTTGTATGTGGAAACACGCAGAGTAAGTCCAATCAAAGATTCCATAGAAGGATTTATTGATTTAATAAAAATAAAAATAAACGATATTAAAGGAGCTTACGCATAGTGCCGAATATCAAGCTATCCAGTATTGGATATTTGATTGTAACTATCGGATTATTTCTCTATTCTTTTACTCAAGTAGACCTTAGCCTCACGTTATCGCGTTGGTCGGTTTGGCAGGTTATTCAAAAATATTTTCAGCATATAGGATACTTTCAGCGGCCTCTTTCAGTTTCTCTCTACATTGTTGTAATTTTACTGCTTTATATTTTCTATTTCTTTTTTCTGGCAAAGGCTTACTCTAATAAAATTAGCAAAAGACAGATATGGTTTCTGATTATTTCAGTAAGTATTATTTTGGCTTTTTCCTACAATGCATTTTCCTACGATTTATTTAATTATATTTTTGATGCCAAGATTATTACCTATTACCAGCAAAACCCATATCTACATAAAGCGCTTGACTATCCCGGTGATCCGATGCTTTCTTTTATGCACTGGACGCACAGAGTTTATCCTTACGGACCAGTGTGGTTATTATTGACAGTTCCTTTGTCTTATTTAGGCTTTAAAATTTTCCTGTTAACTTTTTTCCTGTTTAAATTTCTGATGGCGATAAGCTTCGTAGGGACAGTATTTTTTATCGGTAAAATTTTAAGAAAAGTATCTCCGCAACATGAGCTTTTTGGGATTGTATTTTTTGCGTTCAACCCTTTGGTTATTATAGAAAGTCTGGTGTCTGCCCATAATGATATCGTTATGATGTTCCTTGCGATGTCGGCAATTTACTTATTTATAAACAATAAATATGTTCGTTCACTAATATTACTCGTCTTATCTATTGGAGTGAAATTTGCAGCTGTCGTGGTTGCTCCGGTTTTATTATTTTGGTATTTTTTTCGTAAATACAACTGGGAAAAGATTACATTTTTAATAATTGCCGCTATGATTGTTGTCATAATTGCAGTTTCGTTAAGAACGAACTTTCAGCCATGGTATCTTTTATACGCTTTACCATTCGCCGCGCTTTTGGCAAAAAAATATTTTATTCTGATTCCTTCTTTAGTCATTACATTTTTTTCATTATTACAGTACGCTCCTTTTATCTATCTTGGGAATTGGAATCCGCCTGTCCCCATGATGCTTGCATATCTGACTAACGGTTCAATACTCTTGTCCTTGCTGATTATTATGGCTTGGTCCGCAAAGCTTTTTTTAGGCAGAAGAGTTTAAAAATGGTAGAATAAAACATATGGCGGATTTTATCAAGAAAAATAGGTTAACAATTCTGATTTTTATTATTCTCACAGCTTTATTCTTCGCATCACGTTTGTATAATATTTTGTCTTTGCCGATTTTTACAGATGAGGCAATCTATACACGCTGGTCCCAGATTGCGAAAAATGACGCCAACTGGAGATTTATTTCCTTGACGGACGGAAAACAACCAATCTTCGTTTGGTTAGATATGGTATTCATGCGTTTTATTAAAGAGCCTCTTTTAGCAGGAAGAATGGTTTCTGTTTTCGGCGGATTTTTTACGATGATAGGGCTGTTTTTCTTAGGACGAGAAGTATTTTACAATCGATTAACAGGATTTGCGTCGGCAATAGCATATCTGGTATATCCGTTCGCGCTTGTTTACGATCGTATGGCGCTTTATGACACATTAGTCGGAACTTTTGCCGTTTGGGCACTATATCTTTCAATAGTTTTGGTCCGAAGATTGCGTTTGGATACTGCTTTAATTTTGGGAATGGTAACGGGCGCAGGCGTACTGACGAAGACTTCGGGATTTTTTAGTATCTACCTTTTGCCTTTATTTCTTGCCATTTTTAAATGGAACGAAGAAAGAAAAACGATAAGATTTATAAGATGGATAGGATTATCATTGATAGTTGTTGTCCTAACTTATGGATACTATTCCGTATTAAAACTTTCTCCATTCGCTAATATTATCGATGAAAAAAACGCAATTTTTGTTTATCCATTTAGGGACTGGCTAAATCATCCCTTCACATTTTTATACGGAAATTTAGTCGGACAATGGGATTGGCTTACGAAATACCTAACTCCTTCGGGGATTGTGCTTATAATCTTATCGTTTTTAATAAGCTTAAAGTTTCTTAGGGAAAAAATGCTTTTGGTAATCTGGTTTTTGATTCCATTTTTCGCGTTAGCACTTTTTGGCAGAGTTTTGTATCCCCGTTTTATCTTATTTATGACCTTAGCATTATTACCTCTTATCGGGTTTTCAATCACCCAGCTTATAAATTTTGTCAAAAACAAATGGCTGCTAACATTATTATTTTTACTATTGTTAATTATTCCTCTTCGTACGGATTATTTAATATTACAAAATTTTTCGCAAGCGCCAATTCCGGATTCCGATTTAAATCAATATAATAATGATTGGCCATCAGGAGATGGGATAAAAGAGTCTATTAATTTCTTTGAAGAACAAGCGAAGAAGGGTAAAATTTATATTGCAACTCAAGGAACTTTTGGCCTGCTTCCTTATTCATTCGAGATTTATCTCGATCAGAATAAAAACATTACTATCCAGGGATTTTGGCCAATAGATGATAATATTCCGGATAAAGTTTTGGAGACGAGTAAAAAAATGCCAACATATTTTCTGTTCTATCAGCCTTGCGTAAAATGTAAGGGCATTGGCCTTGCTCCGGAAACGTGGAAGCAAATGACGCTGATCTACCAGAAAGAAAAAGCTAAGGGATTACGTTATCTATCTTTATATAAAGTAACCCCATGAGGACTTTTAAAGTTTACTTTTTAATTGTTTTCTTATCAATTCTCCCGATCGTCCCAATGTTTTCTACTTCTCTTTTGCCGCACACCCATGATGGGCTAGTTCATCTAGCCAGAATCGGAGCCTATTTTAAAGCCTTGTCAGACGGTCAAATTCCGGTTAGATGGGCAGGGGATTTGAATTATGGTTACGGAATGCCTCTTTTTAATTTTATGTATCAGTTGCCGTATCTTATTTCCTCATTTTTTGTATTTTTGGGGCTTGGGCTTGTTTCTTCCTTCAAAATCACTTTGGCGCTTAGTTTTATTTTGGCCGGAGTTTTTATGTTGGGATTTTCCAAAGCGTTTTTCGGTGATTACAAGAAAGCCTTTTTAATTACAATTTTTTATCAATATATGCCTTTTAGACTGATAGAAGTTCTTGTGCGGGGAAGTTTCGGAGAAATTTATACTTATGCTTTTCTACCTCTGGTTTTGTGGGGACTTACTCTTTTGTTTAGCAAATTAAATTACAAATACTTGGTTTTAACATCTATGGCAACAGGTTTGCTTGTGCTTTCCCACAATGCAATTAGTCTGGTTTTCTTTGGCGTGATTTTCGCTTTTGTGTTTGTTTTTGGAAAAAATAGCAAGCATTATTTTTGGGGTTTAATGTCTCTTTTTTTAGGACTAATGCTTTCGGCTTTTTATTGGCTGCCGGCAATTTTGGAACATAAATACACCTACGGAGATTTATTTATGAAGAATGTTTATCTTTCCCATTTTCCGCCAATTCAAAATTTCTTTATTCCTAATTTTTTTAATACTGTTGGGTTTCAGACAGGAGGAGTAGCTGTACAATTGGGGACTTTCCACACAATAGTTTTGCTAGTTTCTATTTTTGCACTATTTAATTTTAAAAAACTGGAATCAAAATTAAAGAAGTTACTTATTTTCGCACTTTTAATTTTCGCAATTTCATTATTGATGATGCAGCCTGTATCTAAACCAATTTGGGCAAACATAGCTTTGCTTAGGCAGTTTCAATTTCCCTGGAGATTCCTATCAGTCAGCGGGCTTGCGTTATCGCTTTTATCGGTTTTCGTCTTCCGCTATAAATTTTTCTCCCAAAAAATAGTTTATGTTGTGTTACTTTTTTTAGTTATTTTTTCAACCGTGTATTATTGGAAGCCCCAGCTTGGCCTTGATAAAATCAATGAAGATTATTATTGGAATTTTCCTCTGAATACCACTTATTACGGAGAAACCGATCTGATTTGGTCTAAGGGCCCGGCAGTAAGTTATCCCAAGCAAAGAATAGAATTAATCGGCGGACAAGGAGAAATTTCCAACTTTAAGAAAAAATCAAATCTTCAGACCTTTACTGTTAATGCCAAGACCAAAATTCAGCTGGTTAACCATACCCAGTATTATCCCGGCTGGCGGGTGCTTGTGGAGGGCGTTTCGGTTCCTATCCAATTCCAGGACCAAAATTGGCGGGGACAGATTACTTTTTACGTACCGCAAGGAGAACACCAGATAACAGTTGCTTTCGGCGAAAATAAATTAAGATTGACAGCGGATTTATTAACGGTTTTGGCAATTACGGTTTTACTCGTCTTTGGAATTTTTAAGCCTGTACGAAAATTGCTATGAAAAAAGAATGGTTTTTAATTATTCTGTTGTTATTATTGCTTGGGACTTTCTTTTTTTATAAAACTGTTCTTTTCGGACTTGTTCCTTTTCCCGGAGATTTATTGGTCGCAGAGTACAATCCCTGGAAAACCTATTCTTACTTGGGTTATGTTCCAGGATCATTTCCCAATAAAGCCCAATATTTTGATGTTCTTCGCCAGCTATATCCCTGGAAAACTCTTGTGATTGATGCGCTTACAAATTTACAATTGCCTTTGTGGAATCCTTATAATTTTTCCGGTGCACCGCTTCTGGCCAATTTTCAGTCGGCTGTTTTTTATCCTTTAAATATTGCCTATTTATTAACAGCAAAGCTTAGCGCTTGGATTATGCTGGTTATGCTTCAGCCGCTTTTGGCAGGGCTTTTTACCTATCTGTATGCCAGAAAAATAAACCTAGGAAAATTAGGAGCAATTTTTGCCGCGAGTGCCTTTGCTTTTTCCTTATTTATGACTGTCTGGTTTGAATACAACACGATTGATCAAGTGATTCTGTGGCTGCCTCTGCTTCTTTTGGCAATTGAAAAGCTTTTGGAAAAAAGAGAAAAGAAATGGATATTAATTTTTGTTTTCTCACTTGTGTCCTCGCTTTTGGCAGGACATATTCAGATTTTTGTTTATCTTTTCGGTTTTTCAATCATCTATTTTATTTTTCGAAACAGGAAATCGGCGGTGTGGTTTGGTCTTTTAAGCATTTTGTCTTTAGGTTTAGGAGCAGTTCAGCTTATTCCGGGAATAGAATTAATTAGAGAAGCAGCCAGAAGTCCTCACCAGTATGATTTTTTAATCAATAAAATTTTGATCCAGCCTTATCAGCTGATAATGTTTTTGGTTCCTGATTTTTTTGGTAATCCCGCAACCAGAAATTACTGGCTTTTCGATACTTATGTCGGAAAAGTTACTTCCATTGGCATTACAGCTGTTATTTTTATTTTATTCGGCATTTTTTCCCAAAAAAATCCCTTCAAGAAGTTTTTTCTTTGGACAGCTGTAATAGTTTTAATTTTGGTTACCAACAATCCGCTGACAGCCCTTCTTTATAGAATAAATTTGCCGCTTATTTCAGGAAGCGCGCCTACACTCGCAGTATTTTTATTCTGTTTTGCAGCCAGTATCTTAGCAGGACTGGGAATTGACTTTTTGGAGAAAGAAAATATCAGACTTAAAAAATATTTTTACTTGGTCCTGCCGGTTATCTTATTCTTTTTACTGTTATACGCTGTTACCTTATTTTTACAAAAGACTAATGCTTACGGTTTAAACATCCAGCTGCAGATTTCTTTGCGCAATCTCTCTTACTCCATGGCTCTTATTCTTATTTCTGCTGTTTTACTGTTAATAGCGGTTTGGAATAAAAAATTAAGATATTTCATTTTAATGATTTTATTGCTGATTAATGTTTTTGACTTGTGGCGTTCATTTGAAAAATTTAATCCATTTTCTCCCAAAGAATTGGTTTTTCCCAATGCCCAAGTTTTAAATTTCCTGCAAGGAAAAGCAGGGATTAACAGGTTTTGGGGATATCAAGCCGGTAATATTGAAGCTAATTTTGCCACAGAATATCAGCTTTTTTCCCCCCAGGGTTATGATCCTTTGTACCCGAAAAGATACGGAGAATTTATTCAGGCAGCAGCCAACGGCAGGATTGAAACTAATTTTACCGGCCAAACCCGGTCGGATGCGAATATAGATCAAACAGGCAATCTTAGTACTAATCCTTACCGGTTGAAAATATTGGATTTGCTCGGAGTTAAATATGTTTTGGACAGAGCGGAAAATGCCAGTACGCAAAATGATTTTCCTGCGGATAGATTTAATTTAATTTATGAACAAAACGGCTGGAAAATATTTGAGAATACCAAGGTCCTGCCCCGCGCATTTTTAGTATCGGATTATAAGACTTTCAATAATAAAGAAGAGTTTGAAAAATTATTTTTCGCCAAGGATTTTGATCCGGGCAAAACAATTTTATTAGAAAAAAATCCTAAAGGTTTAAGTCCTAACAATTTAGCAATCGGACAATTTAACAATAATCCCGAATCGGTAAGCATCTTGCAATATAAACCAAATAAAATCGTAGTTAAGGTAAATGCAACTAACAACAATTTGCTTTTTCTCTCCGATACTTATTATCCTGGCTGGAAAGCTTACATTGATGGGAGGCAGAGTACTATATATAGAGCAGATTATGCTTTCCGAAGTGTTTTCGTTCCGGCAGGGGAGCACAAAATAGATTTTATCTACAATCCTTTCTCCTTTCAACTCGGCCTCTGGACTTCTATTGTCAGCGTTTTACTTCTAGTCATTTTTCTTTTCACCCCCAAACGAACAAGCTAACAACCCCACTATACCCATTCCCCGCAACGCACATTGCGTGACGCTAAACTTGTATCTCCTATAACGAAAGGTAACTTTTCTTATTTGGCTTCAAGGTAATTTTGCGCTTTATACTCATATTGACTATAATAAAGCTACGTAATGAGTAAGAAATTGCTGCTCGTTTTTTTTATCATTCTTTTTCTCGCCGCCCTCCTAAGGCTTTATCATTTAGACTCTGTTCCTCCCGGAGTAAATCAAGACGAGGCATCCATCGGCTATACTGCTTATTCAATTCTACATACCGGGCGTGATGAGTACGGCCGATTTATGCCTTTATCGTTTCAGTCTTTTGGCGATTGGAAACTGCCGGTCTATATTTATAGCGTTGTGCCGTTTGTTAGCGTTCTGGGGCTTTCGGAATTGGCTGTCCGGCTGCCTTCGGCTTTGGTTGGTATTGCTTCGGTTGGTCTGGCATTTTTCTTGATAAAGTTGCTTTTCAAAAATAATTTATTAGCTTTTTTAGCAATGTTTTTAATTGGAATTTCACCGTGGCATCTGCACTTATCCAGAGTTGAGTCAGAATCCAATACCGCAGTTCTCTTTGTTGTCTTGGGGATGATTTGTTTTCTCAACAGTCTGAAGAAAAAACATTGGCTGATAATTCCTGCAGCTTTTTTCTTCGCTTTGACTTATTTTACTTACGCAGGAAACCATGTTTTTACTAGCCTTATCGTCTTGGGTTTATTGCTTATTTATCGCTTAGAGATAAAAATAACAAAAACAACCATAATTGCGATAGTTATTTTTTTAGCAATGTCCGGTTTTATTTTTTCCCAAACACTTTTTGGCGCAGATAAAACAAAGATTTCAGGAATTGGTATTTTCGGCGATCCGTCGGTTGTACACGCGCAAATCGAATTGCCAAGATTGGAACATGGCAATCTTAATTCTTTTTTCACTAGATTAACGCATAACCGTGTTGTTTTTGGCTTGGAAAGATTCGGACAAAATTACATCAATGCTTTTTCCGGCCAGTTTCTATTCGTCAGCGGAGGAACTAATAAAGCGCACAACATTGCTGATTTCGGCAATATGTATTTAGTTGAAGCGCCGTTTCTTTTCTTAGGATTGGTTTATTTAGTCGTTTTTAAAAAGGGCAAAGAAAAGTATTTGGTTTTGTGGTGGTTTTTTATTTCTCCAATTGCAGCCAGTATTACCAAAGATGCGCCGCATGCCAACAGAATGTTTGCGATTTTTCCAATTCTGCCTTTGGTTACAGCTTTTGGTTTGTGGTCGTTCACGGGCCTGATCAATAAAAAATGGAGAATATTTGCAGTTTCTATAATTGCGTTTTTGTTTATTATAAATTTTTCTTTATATCTGGATAGATATTATGTACATTTCCCAAGAAATGAGGCGCAAAATTGGGGTTTGGGTTATAAAGAATTAAATTTGTTGCTGGCAGAACCCCAGTTTTCTTCCCAAAAAATAATTATGGCAAGACCGCAATACGAGCCTTATATTTATCTTCTTTTTTACAGCAAATACGATCCTTTTCTATATCAAAAACAAGCTGTCAGATATGCGCCGACAGAAGATGAATTCGTGTATGTCAAAAGTTTTGGCAGATATGAATTTAGGCCGATTGACTGGAAGAAAGATATAAATTTAAAAAATACATTGCTTATCGATTGGTCTTCAGATGTCCCGATGTCTTTGCGGTCGAATTATAACCCAAGATACGATGTAATTTTGCCAAACAATCAGTTCATGTTTACGATTTTAGAGACCAAATAAAATTTAAATGAAGAAGAATTTATTTTTAATTTTTATCTTAATTATTTTTGCAATTCCATCTATTGCTTCTCTTTTTCATCCTGGATTTTTTCAAAGCGATGACGGAGAATGGATGATTATCAGATTTTCTGCTTTTCATCAGGCTTTAAGAGCCGGAGAATTTCCAGTGCGCTTTTTATCCAGACTTAATTACGAGTACGGTTATCCGGTGGCAAATTTTTTATATCCCGGTTTCATGTATTTGGCAGAGGTACCGAAACTTTTGGGTTTCGGTTTTGTCAATTCAATCAAAATAATTTTCGGTTTGTCCATGGCCGGCTCTTTGGTTTTCGCATATCTTTGGCTAAGAAAGTTTTTCGGAAAACTTGAATCATTTGTCGGCGCACTTTTTTATCTTTATGTCCCATATCACTTATATGATATTTACAAACGAGGATCTGTCGGGGAAGTCTTGGCTTTGGCAATCGTCCCATTTATCTTTTGGCAAATTGAGCGTAAAAGTCTTTTTTGGACAAGTATAGGCATTGCTCTTTTAATTCTTTCCCACAATACTCTGGCAGTTTTGTTTTTGCCTGTTATTATTGTTTACTTTATTTTCAGAAAACTATCTACTATCTACTATTTACTATTTACTGTGACTTTGGGTTTAGGCGTTTCCTCCTTTTTCTGGCTTCCGGCCATAGCGGATTTGCAATATACGGTTTTTTCCCAAACTGCTGTTTCAGAATGGAGCAATTACTTCGTAAATAGCAGTTTAATTGGCATACCGATCATTTTTGTTTTCTTTTTAACAATAATTCTTTTTCTTACTAATAAAATTGCGCTTGCCAAACACAGATTAACAGTTCTATTTTTTATTATCGGTATTTTGTCTTTATTTTTTTCCGTAGAATTAAGTAAACCTTTATGGAATTTTCTGCCGGTTTCTTTTATTCAATTTCCTTTCCGTTTTTTATCTTTGACAATTTCATGTGGGGCATTTTTGGCAGCAGTGTCGCTTTCATTATTGGCAAAAAATTTAAAAATTATTATGGCAGTAATTCTATTATTGCTGTTGGGTTTTTCTGCCAGACAATTTATCAGCCCTTCTTTGTTTTTCGATAAAAGAGATACATTTTACGCAACCAATGAGGCAACAACAACAATAAAAAATGAATATATGCCAAAATGGGTTAAAGCTCTTCCATCTGCAAGACCAAACGCCAAAGTTGAAAATTTAAACGGTCAGGAAAAAATTAACACAACTATTATTAGTCCGAAACAAATCTCATTTGATGTTTATTTACCAACGCCAAGAACAATTCAGGTGAATACGGTTTATTTTCCGGGATGGATGGCGGTTGTCAACAGGAAAAGAGCAAATATAGATTATAATAATCAGCAGGGATTAATAAGATTAAATCTTGATAAGGGACAGAATAACGTTAAGGTTGCATTTGAGGAAACACCGATCAGATTGGCAGCGGATTTAATTTCAATAATAAGTTTTGGCGCGCTTTTGTTTGCGGTAATTAAAAAAAAGATATGAATTTTCTTAAAAAACATTATAGATTGATTTTAGTTTTGGTTTTATCTTTCTGGGCGATAAAGCCTTTATTTGTTTCCGGGTTTTTCCCAATGCATGACAATACTCAAGTTGCCAGAGTTTTTGAGATGGGAAAAATGCTCCAAAGCGGAATGTTTCCCGTTAGGTGGGTTCCGGACTTAGGTTATGGATATGGATATCCGATTTTTAATTTTTACGCTCCTTTAGCTTATTACGCTGGCGGAATATTTACATTATTGGGATTTGATGCACTTTTAGCTACAAAAATAATGATGGCATTGGGAGTTATTTTGAGTGGGGTTTTTATGTATCTTTTAGCCAGGAATTTTTTCGGAGAATTGGGCGGGATAGTTTCAGGTTTATTTTACGCTTATGCTCCATACCATGCTGTTGATATCTATGTACGTGGAGATGTGGCAGAATTTTGGGCTTATGCTTTTATTCCTCTGTCTTTTTACGGATTAATCAAAGTTTATAAAAATCCCAAATGGAAATATGTAGCTGTTGGCGCTTTGGGATTTGCCGGAGTTATTCTTTCTCACAATTTAACTGCTCTGATGGTAACGCCGTTTTTGCTTATTGTCTGCTTGTTGTTTATTATTTTATCAAGAAAAGAAACTCGTCTACGTACTACATGCTACTTGCTACTTACTGTCATCTTGGGTTTAGTTCTTTCCGCTTTCTATTGGCTGCCGGCGCTTTCGGAAATGAAATATACTAATGTTTTATCGCAAATCGGCGGAGGAGCGGATTTCCGAGATCATTTTGTTTGTTTTGAGCAACTCTGGACAAGTCCTTGGGGATTTGGCGGTTCCGCAAAAAACTGTATTGACGGAATGTCTTTTATGATAGGCAAGTTGCACATTCTTTCTGTATTATCCATAATTCCCATTTTGATTTATCTAAGAGCCAAACGCAAATACTTCAATAACCTGCCTCGCCGCAAGGCGGGTATATATTATTTAACTATTTTCAGCCTTGCGGGTTTTATTATTGCTGTTTTTCTAATGCTTAACATCTCGAAATTTTTATGGGAAACAATTTCAGTTATGTCTTTTTTTCAATATCCGTGGAGATTTTTAATCATGGCTTCATTTTTTTCTTCGATACTTTCCGGAGCAATTATTCCTCTTTCATCTGAATTCAAAATAAAACCTTATCTCGTAGCATTTCTGCTGGTATTTTTTCTTTTATTTTTTAATCTCAAGTTTTTCGTTCCTCAAACAATTTTTCCGTCAACTGCAAGCGATTTTACAAATGAGAAAGCTCTTAAATGGACAGCGTCCAAAATTTCGGACGAATATTTACCTTCTAATTTTACAAAACCCAAATCGGAAAAAGAAGTCTCGAAAGACCCTATTCCGTTTAAAGAAACTACGCTGGAAAAGACTTCAAATATAGCTTCTTTTATTGGCATTTTAGCTTTGATTATTGGTATAATCTCTTTTGCGAATAGAAAATTACGATATGAGTAAAAAAGTTCCCGCGCTGTCAATTTTTTTTCCTTTTTGGAATGAAGAAAAGAATATAGAAAAGGTTGTAAAGAATGTAATTCCTGTGGCTCAAAAAGTAGCTGATAAATGGGAGATAATCATGGTGGATGACGGTTCATCGGATAGCACTTTGGCAATCGCAAAAAGACTCACAAAAGAAGACCCAAGGCTTAGAGTCGTGTCCCACAAGCCAAATAGAGGATATGGAGCGGCATTAAAAGAAGGATTTAACAACGCAAGATACAGTTTGGTTGTTTTTAATGATGGAGACGGCCAATTTGATTTTAGAGAAGTGTCAAAATTTATAGATAAAATCAGCAATTCAGATATGGTGGTTGGATACAGGAAAAAACGTCTAGATCATCCTTTTAGACATCTGTTAATGAATCTTTTGAAAATTTGGGATTTCATCTTTTTCGGTTTTTATTACAGGGATATTGATTGTGGGTTTAAAATGTTCAAGAAAAGCGCTCTTCGTAAGATTATGCCTTTTAAATCAGAAGGGGCGATGATAACCACGGAGATTTTTGCCAAAGCTAAGAAGAAAAATTTGAAAATTACACAAGTTGAGGTTAATCATTACAAGCGTCAATATGGTAATCAAAGCGGGGGGAATTTAAGAGTTATAATTAGAGCAATACGGGAAAGTTTTGCCTTATGGAGAGATATAAATTATGGAAGAAATTGACATAGCGTCAGTTACAAAAAGATCAATTAAGGGGATTTTGGCTTTGTCTTCCAGATCTTTTGTCATACAGCTAATAAATTTTTCGTCTAATTTGCTATTGACAATTTATTTATCACCTTCAGTCTTTGGGGTGTTTTTCGTAGTTTCCGCAGCCATCGCGTTTCTTGCCTACTTTTCCGACATCGGTTTAGCAGCAGCGCTTATTCAGAAAAAAGAGCCTATTACCCAAGACGATCTGCGTACAACATTTACCATTCAGCAGGCATTAGTCATAATAATTTCCGTGATTGCGTTGCTTTTAACGAGCAGTCTTTCTTCTTTTTACAATTTAAATAGAGAAGGAACGTTATTGTTTCAAGCTTTAATAATAGCTTTTTTCCTATCGTCCCTTAAAACCATACCCTCGATTTTACTGGAAAGAGAACTGCGTTTTGAAAAATTAGTCATACCGCAAATCGTCGAAACCTTGTTTTTTAGTCTGACGGCAGTTGTGCTGGCAATTAAAGGATTTGGGATTACAACTTTTACAATAGCAGTTTTGGCAAGGGGAATATCGGGTCTTATCGCCATTTATATTATTAGACCTTGGAAAATAGAACTTGGATTTTCCAGACAGATAGCAAAGAAACTTTTATCTTTTGGTGTGCCTTTCCAAACCAACAGTTTTTTGGCGTTAATAAAAGACGATTTGCTGATAGCTTATCTTGGTAAAGTTTTGCCTCTTGCTCAAGTCGGATACATAGGGTTTGCGCAGAAATGGGCATTTATGCCGCTCCGATTGGTAATGGACAATATTATCAGGGTTACTTTTCCTTCTTTTTCCAGACTGCAGACGGAAAAAGAGATTTTGAAGAAAGCGATTGAGAAATCAATCTTCGCGGCATCGTTTTTTATTTTTCCTTCTCTCGTTGGTTTGGTAATTCTAGCTCCTTATTTTATCCACATCATACCAAAATATGTGAAATGGGAACCGGCTATTTTTTCTATTTCTTTTTTCGCCTTGAATGCTTTGTTTTCGTCTATCTCGACTCCTCTTACGAATGCCTTAAATGCGATAGGTAAAATAAAAATCACCCTTTATTTAATGATATTTTGGACAGTGGCTACATGGATGCTGACTCCTGTTCTGATATTTTTCTTAGGCTTTAACGGTGTTTCCGTAGCTTCGGCATTAATAGCTTTTTCGGTAATCTTAGTTGTCTATATAGTAAAAAGAGATGTAGATTTCAATGTGCTTGCCTCAATACAGCAGCCTGTTGTTGCTTCTTCAATTATGGGATTAATCATTTATTTTTTAAGCAAAAACATTATGCTGAATATTTCTTCGCTCATAGCCATAATTATTTTTGGTGCTATACTATATTTTGGTATAGCTTTTTTAATAGGAAAGCGCCAAATTCTTTCAGATATAGCTCTTATTAAAAAGAATATTGCGAAATAATATGGTTAAACTTTCGGTTGTTATATCAGCCTTCAATAGCGAAGATAAAATAAAGGACTGCTTAGAATCTGTTAAATGGGCACAGGAGATTATTTTCGTTGATAACTCATCAACAGATAGAACTTTAGACATCGCAAAGAAATATACATCGAAAGTTTTTGTTAGGCCAAATAACAGAATGCTCAATATAAACAAAAATTTTGGTTTTTCAAAAACCAAGAATGATTGGATTTTAAACTTGGATTCGGATGAAAGAGCGACCCCCGAGCTACAAAAAGAAATCGTCAGTATTCTAGACCAACGGCCAAAGACCAACGGCCAAAGACCAATCAATGGCTACTGGATTCCTAGAAAAAATATAATTTTCGGCAAATGGATGCAGCATACGGGTTGGTATCCGGACCATCAGCTTAGATTGTTCAAAAACAGTAAAGGCAGATTTGAAGAAAAACATGTTCACGAGATGATAAAAGTAGAAGGGGAAACAGCTTATTTAAATAATAATATCGTTCATTATAACTATGATTCAATTAGGCAATTTTTATCTAAAATGGCAAATATTTACGCGCCAAATGAAGCAGAACAAAGGATTGCTAACGGATACGTTTTTAACTGGCGTGATGCCATAAGGTTTCCTCTTGGAGAATTTTTAAGCAGGTTTTTCGCAAGAGAAGGCTATAAGGATGGTTTTCATGGTTTAATGCTTTCAATCCTAATGGCTTTTTATCATTTTATCGTTTTTGCAAATATATGGGAGATGCAGAAATTCAGCGATCCTACAAGTGATAAGCTTTTGGATGAGGTAAGAAGTGAACTTGACAAATCACATCAACAAATACAATTTTGGTCATCAAAAGAGCGCATAAAACAAGTTAAGAATCCGTTTAAGAAAATATTAGTTATCCTCATTGATAGGTTTGGCTGGTAAAGATGCAAAAAGTTTCATTTGTTATATTAAACTATAACGGCAAAGAAGATACGTTAGAGTGTCTAGAATCGATAGGAAATATCTTACTTCCTAAAGATACAAGGATTGAGATTATAGTAGTGGATAATGCCTCAACAGATGGCTCATTAGCAGCTGTTAAAAAACAATTTCCAAATGCTGCCATCATAGCCAATAAAGAAAATCTGGGTTATTCTAAGGGTAATAATATGGGGATAAAATATGCGTTGGAAAATGGAGCAGGCTTTATTGTTATTATGAATAACGATACGATTGTTGATAAGAATTTAATCGCAGAATTTTTAAAATCAGCGGAAAAAGACGAAAATATCGGCATTGTAGTTCCAAAGATTTATTTCGCGAAGGGATATGAATTCCATAAAAACAGGTATAAAAAAGAAGATCAAGGAAAAGTTTTTTGGTATGCCGGCGGAACAATGGATTGGGCAAATATAATCGGTCGTCATAAAGGTGTTGATGAGGTTGATAAAGGACAATACGACAAAGAAGAAGAAACGGAATTTGCTACCGGTTGCTGCATGTTAGTTAAAAGCGAAGTATTTAAAAAGATAGGTCTGTTTAATGAAAAATATTTTTTATATTACGAAGACAATGATTTTAGTCAAAAAGCCAAGAAAGCAGGCTACAAAATTATTTATTCACCAAAAGCAATAATTTGGCATAAAAATGCAGCGTCAGCTGGTGGCTCTGGGTCAAATTTGCAGGATTATTATATAACCCGCAATAGAATGCTCTTTGGAATAAAATACGCTCCATTTAAATCAAAACTAGCTCTTATCAAGGAATCATTATCATTGTTTTTAAAAGGAAGATATTGGCAGAAAAGAGGAATTTGGGACTTTTATACGGGTAAGTTCGGGAAAGGAAGTTTTAGGGTATGAGTAAAATTTCTGCGATTGTAATAGTTAAAGACGGAGAAAATTTAATTAAAGATTGCTTAAATTCGATTGCGTTCTGTGATGAAATTATCGTGATTGACGCAGGTTCTAAGGACAAAACTTTGGATATAGCAAAAAATATGGGTGCAAAAGTTTACATATTGGAATCCGATAATTTTTCTGCTCTTAGAAATTTTGGTTTAGAAAAATCAACTAGCGAATGGGTGTTGTATGTAGATGTAGATGAACGCGTCACAAGCGAGCTTGTTCGCAATATCAAATATAAAATATCAAATATCAAATATGACGATGCAGTTGCGTTTAAAATTAAAAGGAAAAATTTTTATTTGGGTTCTTCAAGAAAGAATGAGTGGCCTTTTATAGAAAAAATAGAAAGGCTTTTTAGAAAAGATAAATTGAAAGGCTGGAAAGGCAAACTTCATGAAAGCCCAATTTTTGAGGGCAAAGTTGGAATATTGGATGGATCCCTGTTGCATTACTCACATAGAGATCTTACGGCGATGCTTAATAAAACCATTGAGTGGTCAGAAGTTGAAGCGAAGCTTCGATTAGCCGCTAACCATCCCAAGATCTCATGGTGGAGGTTTCCGCGCGTGATGTCAACTGCATTTTTTGATTCCTATGTTAAGCAAGGAGGATGGAAGGCAGGAACTGTGGGGATTATAGAGAGTATATATCAATCTTTCAGCATCTTTATTACCTATGCGAGATTGTGGGAACTACAACAGAAAGAAATAAGAGATAGGAAATAAAAATGAAGATACTAAGTAGATTTTGGCCAATATTATTTATTTTTGGAGTATGGTTTATTTTTGCATCGCCTTATTTCCTAAATAGTAAAGCTCCTTATGCATCTACCTATCAAATGAATAATTTTGCCCCATGGGATGCATACGAAAAATTTTGGGGGCCGGTTAAAAATGGAGCAATGCCGGATGTTATCACTCAAATATATCCGTGGAAACATTTAACTATAGAAGCTTGGAAAAGTAAGCAAATTCCTCTTTGGAATCCATATAGTTTTTCCGGAACGCCCCTTTTGGCAAATTACCAATCTGGCGTATTTTCACCTTTTAATCTGCTATTTTTTATTCTTCCCTTTGTTGACGCATGGAGTATTTTCGTACTGTTGCAGCCTCTAATGGCTGGAATATTTATGTATCTTTTAGCCAGAACATTATATAGGAGTAAATTCGCCAGCATTATTTCTGCAATTTCTTTTATGTTTTGCGGATTTTTGACCACGTGGATGGGTTATGCGACATTAGGATACGCAATATTATTCTTACCTCTTGCCATATTTGGCATAGAAAAATATTATCAAACAAACAGGCCTGGATTTCTCTTATTATTTTCGTTAACCATACCTTTGTCTTTTTTTAGCGGGCATTTTCAGATAAGCCTATACTTTTTTCTCTTTGTTTTCGCATATATTATCTATAAATTTATATCAACAAGAAATGTAGGAGGCCTATTATATTTAGGCATTTTTACGTTGTGCGGAATACTTTTGTCTTTACCCCAATTATTACCATCAATAGAATTTCATTCACAGTCTTTTAGAAGCGCTGTTTTTCAAAAAGGAGAAGCGATACCTTGGGCTTATATTCCAACGTTGCTAGCGCCTGACTTTTTCGGAAATCCGGTTACTCGAAACGATTGGTATGGGCATTACGCGGAATGGAATGCATACATAGGTATTTTACCGTTATTTCTCGCTTTATATAGTATTTCAAGTAAGAAAAAGACTCAAGCAGTTTTTTTGTTCATATCTGGAGTATTAGCTTTTCTATTGGCTTTAAATAGTCCTCTTTTAGATCTTTTAATTGGTCTTCGTATTCCAGTACTTGCTACAAGCTCTGCGAGTAGAATTGTATCGCTTTACGCTTTTATATTTGCATTACTTGCGGCGTTCGGTTTCGACCAATTATTCTTTGATATTGCAGATAAAAAATACAGAAAAATATTGATTTGGATTGCAAGTTTTGCCGGCATATTTGTTGCGTTATGGATAATTATTATTTCTAAACAATTTATTCCGCAAGACAAAATTTTTATAGCAAGAAGCAATCTCATCCTGCCTTCTTTAATTTTCATAGGGACTACGCTAGTTTTTGTCTTATCTTTTGCAAAGAAAAAATTAGTGAATGTGGCTGCTTTATTGCTGATACTTATTGTGTCTTTTGATATGTTGCGGTTTGCAAAGAAGTGGCAGCCGTTTGATCCCAAAAATCTGGTTTTTTTTAATACCCCAACCAATATTGCATTTTCCAAAATAGCCGGATACGAAAGGGTTATAGGTAATTTTGGCGCAGAAGATGCTGTTTATTATCATCTGCCTTCCTTGGAGGGTTACGATGCTTTGTATGTAAAAAGATACGGGGAATTCATAAGTTCGGTGCAGGATAGTAGGATTAGGGATCTTGGCAGATCGGTTGTGGTATTTGCAAAAAGCGGAACTTATACATCGAAGACGATAAATATTTTAAACGTTAAGTACATTGTTCACAAACGAGCAGATGATAACATGGGTTGGACATTTCCATTTTGGACTTATCCAACCGGACAATTTAAATTAATTTATAGTGATGATAAATACGAATTTTACGAAAACACAAAGGTTTTGCCTCGTGCCTTCTTGGTCGGTAAATACAAAGTAGTTAAAGACCCCCAAGAGATTATTGATACCATTTACGATGATAAATTTAATTCGGAACAAGAAGTAGTTTTAGAGAGCAACCCCAATGCTCCTTTATCTTTTAATAATTTTGACAATTTATCAGAGGCTAAAATTTTGAACTATAAATTTAATACAGTAAGTATCTCGACTTTATCAAAGTCTACTTCTATATTATTTCTTTCGGATCCTTTTTATCCGGGATGGAAGGCTTTAGTTGATGGAGTCAATACTCCGATTTACAGAGCCAATTACGCTTTTAAAGCCATAATTCTGCCAAAAGGAAAACACAATGTAGAATTCATATATGATCCGTTAAGTTTTAGGCTGGGAATTTACGGAGCAGTAATTGGGCTTTTAACTATTATCGTACTGCAGGCAATATTAACGAAGAAGAAAAATTAAGATTTTGGTTGCCAAAATTTAAGCTCTTGAAGCTCCATTTTCTTTTTTGCGAATTTGAATAGGTATACAATTTCCAAAATCCCAAGAGTATTAAGAACAAGAATCGCTATAAACCAATTTCTTTGATCTTGTTTTGCTGCTTTCCACAAGGCTAGTCCTTTCCATGCGATACCCCATAAAACGAGGATAAAAGATGCTATGGGAGGAACGGCCGGAAAATTTGTTAAATAATCCATAAAATGATAATAACATAGCAATATGGCATTTGCAAGGGGGATGGAAATTGATAGAATGGATACATGAAGATTGGGATTTTCGATCCGTACCTGGATTCGTTAAGCGGAGGCGAGAAATACATATTGACGATAGCCAAAGAGTTGTCTTCTCGTCATGAGGTTTTTGTTTTTTGGAATCTTTCTGAAGAAAAAGAAATAAGAAAGAAATCTTTGGAAAAGTTAGATATAAACCTTTCTTCGGTATTTTTTTCCAAAAATATATTCTCAAAAGATGTTACTTTTTTGGAGAGATTGAATTCTTCAAGGGAATACGACCTTATAATATATTTAAGCGACGGCGGCATCCCCTTTGTGCTGTCTAAATTATATCTTCATTTCCAATTTCCCGTGGAATGGGTTAACGGAAATTCTTTATTGACGAAAATAAAACTTTTAAGGGTTAACAAAATTATCTGCAACTCTTTTTTCACAAAAAAATATATCGATAAAAAGTTTAATGTTAAAAGTAACGTATTGTATCCGCCAATTTTTATTAAAGATAAAAAGGCTGTTAAGGAAAATATCATTTTGCATGTTGGGAGATTTGGCGTAGATAAGGAAGGATCTAACTTCAAGAAGCAGGATTTTATGATAGAAATGTTTAAAAAATTAATTAACCGGGGTTTAAAAGGATGGGAATTTAGATTAATAATTGGAGTAAGTAAAAATGATGCAGGAAGATTAAGTCTTTTAAAAGAAGAGATCAAAAGCTATCCCATTTCTATTATAGATAATCCTCCAAATTCGATTTTGTGGGAAAATTATGCAAAAGCTAAGATATATTGGCATGCTACGGGTTTTGGAGAAGATTTAGAGAAGCACCCTGAACAAGCAGAGCATTTTGGCATATCAACGGTTGAAGCCATGGGTGCAGGAGCAGTGCCGGTTGTAGTAAATGCCGGAGGACAAACGGAAATAGTTGAGAACGGGAAAAATGGTTTTTTGTGGGAGACAAGCGATGAATTGCTTACGAAAACAGAACTTTTATCCAAAGACTCAAAATTGTGGGAAGCAATGTCGAGAGAATCAGTTAAAAGAGCTGGTAAATTTAGCGGAAATAGATTTAAGGAGGAATTAGAAATGATTATAAAAAGATGAGAAAGTTGATGCCTATTGGCTTTATTCTAATAATAGTTATTATATTTTTTTGGCAGTTTTTTTTAAAAGGTTTTCTTCCTATTCCTTCGGATACGATAATTGGTCTTTACCATCCCTTTCGAGACTTATATGCGAAGGATTATTCGAATGGCATTCCATTTAAAAACTTTTTAATTACAGATCCTGTTCGGCAGCAATATCCATGGAGAGAATTGACAATTTGGTCCGAGAAGAAAATAGAACTTCCCCTTTGGAATCCATACAGCTTTTCCGGAACACCTCTTTTGGCGAATATGCAATCTGCTGCATTTTATCCATTGAATATTCTATTTCTTATTTTACCTTTTAGTATAGCTTGGAGTCTCTTAATTTTTTTCCAGCCCTTATTGGCAGGTATATTTCTCTACATGTATCTTAGAAACTTGAAAATTGACATGTGGGCCAGCGTCATTGGCTCAATAGTCTTTGCATTTTCAGGATTTTTTACATCTTGGTTTGAATGGGGAACGGTAATACATGTAGGACTATGGTTACCTTTAATACTATTATCTATAGATAAAATAGTTCTTTCTAAAGGAAAGAAATTTTTAATTTGGAACGCACTATTTATTTTCTCCTTAGCTTCATCTTTTTTTGCAGGACATTTACAGGTCTTTTTCTATGTTTTTATAGTTTCGGTAATATATTTTTTTGCCCGTTGGTTCCAGTTTGGAAGGAAGAAAAATACCTTTTTATTATTCATTCTTCTTAATTCATTATCCATGATTCTTACTGCTATCCAGTGGTTTCCAACAATTCAATTTATTCTTTTATCTGCCAGAAATATTGACCAAGTTAGTTTTAACGATCCCGGGTGGTTTGTTCCTTGGCAAAACCTTATACAATTTATAGCGCCTGATTTTTTCGGTAACCCATCTACGCTTAACTATTGGGGTATATGGAATTATGGAGAATTTGTTGCCTATGCGGGAATATTGCCGTTAATAATGGCGATATACGCTATATTTTTTCGTCATGATAAAAAAACGCTTTTCTTCGGAACAATGTTTTTTCTTTCGCTGATTTTTGCCTTACCAACGATATTCGCTAAAATTCCTTTTATGCTGAATATACCTCTCATTAGCACTTCTCAACCGACTCGGCTTTTATTCATAACAGATTTTTCTTTAGCCATTTTATCAGCATTAGGTTTTGATTATCTATCCAGAAATAGAAATAAAAAAATATTCTCTTCGATAATTTTTGTCGGAGGAGCAATTATTCTAATATGGCTATTTATTTTTATTAGTAACAAAACGTTTAAAGATATAGATTTAGCAAATCTTTTAGTTGCGAAACAAAATCTTTATTTGCCTACATTGCTTTTTATTGCTTCAGCTGCTTTAATTTTTATTTTAATAAAATTATCGACTAAATCTAGAAGTACTATAATAATACGTATTATTATAGTGGCATTAGTGGTTTTTGATTTATTTAGATTTTCCTGGAAATTTAATCCATTCACTCAAAAGTCTTATCTGTTTCCGGATACATCATCTATAAATTTTCTTAAAAAACAAAAAGGGGAATTTAGAATAATGACAACTGACTCGCGCATTCTTCCTCCTAATTTTTCTGCTATTTATAGACTCCAAAGCGTAGACGGCTATGATCCTTTATATCTTTTAAGGTATGGCGAGCTAATTGCGGCATCCGAAAGAAAAAAAGCAGATATCAATCCTCCGTTTGGATTCAATAGGATTATTACTCCTCATAACTATGACTCAAAAATAATAGATTTATTGGGCGTTAAGTATATTTTAAGCCTTTTAGATCTGGATTCTCCAAAGCTTAAGAAAGTATTCCAAGAAGGAGAAACAAGGGTGTATGAAAATAAAGATGTTCTACCAAGAGTATTTTTTGTAGGGAAAACTATATTTTCTGCAAGCAAAAGTACAACAATAAAATTTATGTTTGACGATAATTTTGATCCGATAAATATGGCGATAGTTGAAGACTCAAGCTTTCCGTATGCAAAAGGGAGGAGCGATTGGGGAATTGGCAAGGCAGAAATTACTTATTATTCTCCAAACAAAATTATCATAGATACAGATAATCAAAAGGAAGGATTTCTGGTTCTGGCTGATAATTTTTACCCAACATGGCACGTAAAGATTGGCGTTAATGGAAACGCAATAAATACTGAACAAAAAATTTACTTAACGAATTTTACCCTACGTGGTGTAATTGTGCCAAAAGGCAAACATACAATTTTGTTTTACGATACATTATTATGACCATAAGTGTAATTATCCCAAATTACAACGGAGAAGAACTTCTTAAAAAAAATCTACCAAAGGTTTTTGAAGCGATAAATGTTTATGCGAATGGCGAAAAAGAAATTATTGTTACGGATGATTGTTCTCTTGATAATTCCATCAATGTTCTTCAAGAGCTTAAGCCCAAAATGGAATCAGCGTATCCGGATATAATATTTAAAATTATTGAAAACGACAAAAATCTTGGTTTCTCTTCAAGTATCGATAGAGGAGTGAAAAACGCAAAAGGAGATATTGTAATTTTATTAAATTCGGATGTTATTCCCCAGAAAGATTTCTTGGGTCCCCTGTTGAGGCGTTTTTCGGATCCAAATATTTTCGCAGTAGGATGTATGGATGAAAGCAAAGAAGAGGGGAAAACGATTTTGCGGGGGAGAGGAATAGGCTCTTGGAAAAGAGGTTTTCTTGCTCATGCCCGAGGAGAGGTTGATAAGGAAAACACTCTTTGGGTTAACGGAGGAAGCGGCGCATTTAGAAAAAGTGTTTGGGAGAAACTCGGAGGATTTAATGAACTATATAGTCCTTTTTACTGGGAAGATATTGATTTGTCTTATAACGCGTTAAAATCTGGATACAAGCTGATATTCGAACCAAAAAGCATTGTTATCCATGAGCATGAAAAAGGTGCAATAAAAATGCGTTATTCCAGTTTTTATATAAAGACTATTGCGTATAGAAATCAATTTATTTTCGTCTGGAAAAATATAACCGATCTTGATTTGAAGATTTCGCATATCGTATGGCTTCCATACCATTTTTTAAAATCGTTAATCAATGTGGATTTGGCTTTTTTTGTTGGGTTCTCTAAGGCTTTGATGTTATTGCCAAAAATTATAATCTCCGGTTTTAAAAACCAGAAATTATTTATAAAAAAAGATAGAGAGATAATGAAAGAATTTTGATGAGAATCGTTTGGAGTTTAACAGAAGCAAAAGATAGATATATAGATGTAATTTTTTATATATTATGTGTCTTGTTTACGATTGCGGGAATTTTGGTATCCCTACATAGGTTTTGGCAATATGAAGTATTTTATTATGATTTTGGAATTTTTGATCAGGCGATTTGGAATGTATCTCGTTTTAAACCTCCCATAATTGAACATTTTATTGTTGGCGGAAAGTGGATATTCGCAGATCATTTTAGCCCTAGCATCTTTTTGCTGTCACCTTTTTATTGGTTGACTACAAAAAGCGAAATGCTTCTTGTTGTGCAGGCAATTATTGTTGGGTTAAGCGGGCTAGTTCTCTACAACATAGGTAAGTATATCTTAAAGAATAATTTCCTAGCTTTGGGTGTCTCGATTTGTTATTTGTTTTTCGTCGGCTTACAGAATGCAGTTATTACTGATTTTCATGAACTTACCGTTATGACGTTACCCCTTATGCTTACATTTTGGGCGATTGTCTATAAAAAAAAATGGCTGTATTTTCTATTTTTATTTATTACGTTAGGATTTAAAGAATCGAACTTTCTTTTGGGAATAGGTATAGGAATATCAATTTTTTTCCTACGGAGAGAATGGTTTAAAATTGGGTTAATTACAATAGCACTATCGCTTATATGGGGATATATCAGTATAAAAGTAATTATACCGTCATTTTCCAATGGCTCTTATGCATATTTTCCCATATTCAGTTCAAATATTTCTGACAACATCTTCTCTTTTTTTAGCCATCCCCTTAAGCAAAGAACTTTATTCTATAGTTTTTTCAGCTTTGGTTTTCTTCCGCTTTTAAGTCCAGAATTTTGGTTTTTATTTTTGCAAGATTATGGGACAAGGTTTATCGGTAATTCTTGCTGTACCCGATGGGATTTAGGTTTGCATTATAATGCGCAAAGCGCTGTTCTTTTAAGCATTTCAAGCATTTTTACTTTAAGACGCTTACAGCACGTAAGATTTATTGCTAAATTTTTATCTTTACTAATAATACTTATTGTAATAAATTCATTGTTTCTTTATCGATTTATACTTCGTGGCCCTTTTGCTTTAGCATATAACGCAGCATTTTATGCACATACCAAAGATTTTATATTTCTAAACGATCTTGTAAAAAGAATTCCCAATAATGTTTCAGTTATGACGCAAAATAATTTAGCATCACGGTTCACCCATCAAAAAGTGTTTATCTTAAGAAGGGATTATGGTAATTATAAGCCGGAATATATCATCTTAGATTTAAGAAAAGGACAAAACCCGAATGATTTTTTTGGAACAAAAGATATTTCAGCAATTATGGAATTATTGCGAAAAGACTCGAGGTATGAGTTAATATATCAAACCAAAGAGCAGTTTATCTTTCACAGAAAAATAACATGATGAAATTATCAATTATTATCCCTGTCTTTAACGAAGATAAGACAATTAGTAAAGTATTAAACAAAGTTAATAATGTTAATATTCCCGGTGTTGAAAAAGAAATTATCGTTGTTGACGATGGTTCTACTGACAACACTCCATCTGCAATTTTATCCTGCAAAGCGGGGCTAAATTTAAAGACGATACGACATCGGGAAAATCAGGGAAAAGGTGCGGCTGTGAGAACAGGAATTATCAATGCTACAGGTAAATATATTGTTATTCAGGACGCAGACTTAGAATATAATCCAAATGACATAAAGCAACTGGTAGGATTAGCTAAAAATAATAATTTAGTGGTTGTTTACGGCACAAGACTTAAACGTTTACCTAATTTTAATAGAGATGAAAGGACTTTGGGTTTTCTGCTGCACTATCTGGGCAATAAGTTTTTAAGTTTTCTAACTAGCATACTATATGGACAGTGGATTACGGATATGGAAACAGGATATAAACTTTTTCCTAGGAGTGTAGCTAAGGATATAAAACTTAATTCTAAAGGATTCGATCTTGAACCGGAAATAACGGCAAAAATTTTAAAGAAAGGAATTCATATAATTGAGGTACCGATTACAACTAATCCTCGGGGGTACAACGAGGGAAAAAAGCTGAATACGATTAGGGATGGTACAATTGCGTTATATACACTCTTAAAATATAGATTTCGCGATTAAAATGGATAAGTACAAAAAATTTATATACCATCACTGGTTCGGTATTTCTGTGGCTATCATACTTCTTGTTGCAGCTGTTCTTCGTTTTAGTAATTACGAAGAAAGGTGGGGATTAGCTTATGATCAGGCTAGAGACGTCTTAGTCGCAAGAGAAGCTCTAAAAACATTTTCTTTGCCTTTAATTGGCCCATTTGCTTCTGCAGGGCAATTTGTTTACGGCCCGCAATGGTTCTGGATATTAATGTACATGGCGGGTGTATATCCGTATGCAGTTATGACTCCATGGATTATTCAAACAATTCTATATGTTGGTATAGTTTGGCTTATGGTGCTTATTGGCAGAGAGATAGAAGATAAACGATTAGGGCTTATTATTGGGATTCTTACAGCAATATCTACTGCGCAGCTTGGTCAGTCCACCAACCTTACGTCTCCCTCTATGGTTGGAATTGTTGCAGTTATTTCTCTATATTTCTTTGTGAAATATATTAAAGCGGGGTCGATAGCTAGCGCCTTCTGGATGTCTTTCATGGTCGCTACATCTTTTAATATTCATTTTCAGGCAATGGGGCTCTTCTTACTCATTCCCATAGCTTTCATTCTAGATAATGCTAGAAGTTTCAGAAAATTTATTTATTTATCGCTTGGTATATTTATCCCTTTTATTCCGCTTATTTTTTTTGATATAACAAATAAATTCTTCGAAAGCAGAAATTGGATTGAGTATTTGACTTACGGCCAATATCAGATATTTATTCCAAACCGTTGGCTGACTTATGCGGGAACATATTGGCCTGGTGCGTGGTCAAGAATTATAGGAGGTGAGTCGTATGTTGGATATGGCATTATAGTTTTATTAATTGCATTCGCGATTTATGCGTTTATTAATAAAAAGTTGACAAAAAATATCGTTGCGATATTTTTAAGTTTCTTCTTTATATTCTTAATACTTAGGTATTACAGAGGAGAAAGATTTGATAGCTATCTGGTTTTTTTACATCCCCTAGTGCTTATTTTAACAGGGTGGATGCTGTCACAGGCGCTCAAATTAAATCGCGTTATCGGTTTCATCCTAATATTTTTAATTGTTTCTTTTACTATAGCAAAAGACTTAGATCTAATTAAAAATAGCGGAAATTTTACAAGGGTTCAAGCGGCAGATTGGCAGAAATTGCTGATGCAAAAATTTCCTAATAGTAAATTTGCAGTGTATGATTATGGTTATAAATTAGGGAATAAAAGTTTTCCGCTAGTTTTATATTTAGAAAATAGCCGTCTTATAGATGATAAAGGAATAAAGGTAGGATTAGTAGTTAGGACATCTAAAATGAGTAAAATGACTGCTTTTCATTCCGTAATTGGGGGAGATAGAGGCGGGTATGAAATTTTTAATCTCAATAGTTCAAATAGCGCTGAATTATCTAAAGAAGGATGGGCATTCATTAATCCGAGCCAAATATACAAATCGACAGTTCTGTGGTATAAAAAATAAAGGATATGAAAAATATTAAACTTGATTCTATTTTGCTTTTTGCCCTTGCAATACCGTTCATTATGGCTTACAGAATAAGTCCGGGAAATACCCCTTTCTGGCTTTTTGGAATAATCTTTTTAGGGCTTTTTCTATACATCGTTTTAGACACAATAAAGATAAAAGATAATTTATATTTTGGATTGAAACATATTGTTTTATGGTTAATCATAGTGATTGTAATAGGGAGCGCATTCTTTTCCGCAATTGTCGTACGGCATAAAACAGCACCCGTTTATATGATTCACGACATTATTCTCCAGCAGGAAGCAGCGATTAGATTTTTTCTGGACGGAAAAAATCCTTATGCCGTAACGTATTTTGGGACGCCGCTTGAACAATGGAATTATTCTGCAGCCGAAGAAAATCCTGCTTTGTACCATTTTGTTATGCAGCCATTTTATCTTCTATTTGCTTTGCCTTTCTATGCGGTAAGCAATAGTTTATGGGGATTTTTTGACGGAAGGATGCCCCTCCTATTCTTGTTTTTTATGTTGTTGGTATTTGCCGATATTTTGACTAAAGACAAAGACAAAAAATTACTTTTTCTGACAATGCTTACGTTCAACCCGTCAATTCTTGGCTATACTCTTGAGGGAAGATCAGATATTTTTATGTTTGCATTTTTATTTGTAGGATTATTTTTTCTTCACAGAAAAAAGTATCTTTTTTCAGGTATTCCTATGGGGTTGGCATTTGCCGTTAAACAATCAGCGTGGCCGATTTTACCCTTTTACTTCGCTTTCATATATTTTAAAAATAAAAATATATTAAAGACTTTGCGAGATTTAGCTCCTTTTGTAATTACTTTTCTTGCAATAATTTTCCCCTTCTTACTTTGGAATCAAAAGGCTTTCCTGGATAGTACGGTACTTTACCTATCGGGTGCTACGTTTCGCAGTTATCCTATTTCCGGATATGGATTAGGGATGCTACTAAATCAAATGGGCGTTATTAAAGATTTACACCAATACTACCCATTCATATTATGGCAGGCGATAGTTGGAATTCCCTTAGCAGCAGGACTTATTTTTTATCTTAAAAAATCTCCAAGCGTAAGCAGATTAATATTAACCTATGGAGTTTTTCTGTTTATTTTTTGGTATTTATCCAGATATTTTAACAATAGCCATTTAGGGTACTTGTCTTTAGTATTTATAGCTGCATATTTCTGGCCTAAAGACAATAATTAATGAGCAAACGATTAACGTTATTAATTATTTTATTTATATTACTTCTTGGATTTTTTCTTAGATTTTATAATCTCGGACAAGTGCCCGTAACGCTTCATAGGGACGAAGCATTTCTAGGCTACAATGCCTACTCAATTCTTGAAACGGGAAAAGACATGAGCGGTAAATATTTTCCCTTACATTTAGGATCATTCATATACAGTCCTGCAGGTTATTCTTATTTTTCTATCCCATTTATATTTTTGTTTGATCTGAATGAATTCTCTGTTAGATTTGCTTCTGCATTTTTTGGCAGCTTAACCATTATTTCAACGTTTTGGCTGACAATGGAGCTTTTTTGTAAATTTAAAAACAAAATATGGCTTTCTTTACTAAGTTCATTATTTCTTGCAGTTTCCCCATGGCATATTAATTTATCGCGTACTGCAACGGAGAATACGATTGTAGTATTTTTCATATCACTGGCTACGCTGCTCTATTTAATCTGGATACGCAAAAACTCTCTATATCTTTTATTTCTGTCATTTATTTTATTTGGCTTAACACTTTTTATCTATCAAGCTCCTAGAGCATTTCTTCCTTTTCTCATACTTCTTTTAATTATTAGTTTTTTGGTACCACGAATAACAAAAAAAAGAATAGCCTTAATTATTGTTACGTTTTTATTTACAATAGTAATGCCATTATTTTTAATACTTTCATCTAAAAATTTGTCTTTAAGGATAAGAACGGTAAGTATTTTATCTGGTTCAGAAACCCAACTGGTGCTCGACGAACAAATAAGAGAAGATGGGGTAGGAAAAACAAATAATACGATTACTAGAATTTTTCATAATAAATTAATAGGTTATTCTAATGAAATTTTAAGTAATTATTTTAAGCATTTCTCATACAATTTTCTTTTTACAGACCAAGGATTGCCAGACCGCTATCGTGTTCCTCTTTTTGGACTTTTGTATGTATTTGAATTACCCTTACTTATTTTAGGAGTCTGGTATTTATTGGGTATAGATAAGAAGAATTCATTTTTTTTGATTGGATGGATATTGCTTTCTCCCATAGGAAGTTCCTTAACTTTTGATGATGTCCCAAATTTACAAAGAACACTTATTGTTTTTCCAGCACTATCTATCATATCGGCTTTAGGATTGCTGTATGTTTTATCGAAGGTTAATGAAAATAAACTTTTTGGAAAAATTGCAGTTGGTTTACTTTGCATAACTAGCATATTTAGCTTTTTATCATACCTACATCAGTATTATGTGCACGTTAATAAATATAGGCCATGGTATAGAAACGACGGATATGAAAAACTGGCAAGAAACGTTAATAGGATTATATCCTCTTACGAAAAGGTGGTCATAACCAATAGAGAATCTGCTCCGACAATATTTTTTCTTTTTTATAACAAATATAGCCCTAAAATTTTTCAAGAAGAAACCAAAAATACAACCATGCAAGACTTCGATAGGATAAATTTTGGTAAATTTGAATTTTCCCAAGAAGAGTGTCCTCTGAAGGTTGATAAGAATGGATTACCTATTGGGAATAAAAACACTCTCTATATTAATAGTGGTTTGTGTAAACCTATTCCTCAAGGTAGAGAATTAGGGGCTGTAAGCAGAGAAGATAACTCAATCGTATTTCGTATTCTAGATACAAGGTAGTGTTTGCCTTTTTTTATTTAGTTAGTACCGGCTAGCGTTATATAAATGGTTTACTTCGTTGTAGATTATTTCATAAACAGGGGATATGGTAATTTTCTTCTTAATATAATCAACATAAGGTCTGGTTATTTTTTGCGAAGTGTAATACACCATAAGCTCCTGGAATATTCTTGGATCATTGGAATCATTTTTTAGCTTTTCTTCTATAGCTTTTAAATTTCTTGCTGTTTCCTTCGGCGGATAAATCATTACGGCAAAAGGAGATACGCCGCGCATTGCAGAGACATCAATGTAGGAAGATAATAATATTTCCTGATAATCTTTTTGATTTTTATATTTTGTAATTTGCTGTTCTACGTAAGGTAAAGTTTTATTGAATGATGCTCCATAATCTCCACTAAGTCCGTTCTGTTTTCTTATAATTTGAAAAAAAGATAGATTAAAGACTATAGAATAAGCAATTAAAGATATAAATACAATTATTGTTGTGTAACGTAACGCACGGTTCTTAGATTGCATTAAATAATCAAGTGTGGTTGACAGAAAAATGGATAAAAAGGGAACCAGAATTATAAAATAATGCATGTATGGCCGGAGACGAAAAATGAAATACAATAAGGGTAATCCGACTGCGGCATAAGCTAAAAAACTTAATGTTTTATATTTTTTCCAAAACAAAAATGCACCTATTGGTATAAAGAGATATTCTATATAGAATAATGCCTTTAGCTTAAATACGATAGGGAACTGTTTGGAGAAAGTAATAATATCATTCCCTAAAAGAAAGTTAAAATTTCCTTGGCTTATTATTTGTAAAGGTTTCAATAGAACTTCGAAATTACTTGATCCAAGTTGTTTATTAATAGTTACTAGAAGAATGCAATCCGGACAATTATTTTTGATCTCATAGATAAAATAAGGAATTGCAGGAAGTATTCCCAATAAGAACCCAATGAATATATATTTCCAATTAATTTTAGGCTTTTGAGCAACTAGCAACACAGATATTAAAAATACAAAAAATACAGATGATAAATCTAGCTGTATAAAAAATAAAGAAAGCAAAACAAAAGGAATCCAGAAAACTGTTTTTTTCTCAATAATTATTTTATGGATGCTTAGAAAAAGCAATACGGAAAAAGGAAGGATTAAATCAGGAGGCCAGATTTTTCTTGAAAAAATAATTAACCACGGTGAGAATGCCAAAATAAGGCTCGTAATGAAAGCAAGAACTGTCGTGTAGTATCTTTTGATTATTAAGAATAATAATCCAATTGTTAAAGAGTTTATAAGTGCGATAATGGCTACGATTACTTTAGGGTCCAAGGAAATTAGAGTAAGCGGGATTAAAAGGTAGTTGAATAAAGGAGGATTGAGAATGCCTACGCTTGAGGTAATTCCTCCATACGGCAAAGGATGCCCAAACATTAGTCTGGTTGCCAAAAGTAAGTTACTCGCTTCGTCAATCTTAAATTCTATAAGATCAAGATTAGTTATTCGAAAAATTAAAGACAAGAAAACGACCAAAAGAAAAAGATAGAACGGTTTGATTTTAGATAAAACCATACTTACTGGTATAGTATATACATTTTGCGTTATAATTAATATTGGTTGGTGAATTAATGCTAAACTTTAGAAATACAGCGTATCTATTTTTCATATTAATTATTGCTTTCTTTTTAAGGTTTTATCAGCTTGGAAGTAATCCTCCGTCTTTAACTTGGGATGAAGCCGCGTGGGGATATAATGCTTATTCGCTTGGGATTGACGGCAAAGATGAATTTGGCAGATTTTTGCCTCTTGATTATCTGGAATCTTTTGGGGACTTCAAGCCTCCAGTTTATGCATATCTAGATATAATCCCTGTTAAAATTTTTGGACTTACGGAATTTGCTACGAGATTCCCATCAGCGCTTTTTGGCGTCTTAACGGTTTTTATAACCTACTTTTTGGTTAAAAGAATATTTTATAAATCTAACAATGCTAATATTTACGCTATTTTAACCTCATTTATCCTGGCAATTTCCCCATGGCACATTATGCTTTCACGCGCTGCATTTGAAGCAAATATTGCTACGTTTTTTATAATTACAGGAATATGGCTATTTTTAGGAGGAGTCCAAGAAAAAAAATGGTATCTATTATTTTCTGCAACATCTTTTGCCTTATCAATATATACATTTAATACGGCAAGAGTTGTTGTTCCTCTTATTGTTTTAATGTTGGGTATAGGATTTTGGAAAACGCTCTTTAAGGAAAAGATGCAGGTTTTAATGGCGATAATCATAGGAGTGTTGATGCTGCTTCCTACTTTGAAATTTTTACTGTCTCCGCAAGCAAGCTTACGCTTTAAAGAAGTAAATATTTTTTCCGAAATTGGAGTTGTTGTATCCGCAAATCAGCAAATAGCCAATGACAATAATTCTCTTTGGTCAAAAATAATTCACAATAGGCGTTTGGCTTACGGCGCTGAATATCTGCGGCATTATTTTGATAATCTAAATCCCAACTTTTTGTTTATTAAAGGAGACGGTAATCCTAAATTTTCGACACAAATAGTTGGAGAGATGTACTTATGGGATCTGCCCTTTTTTATAATAGGTATTTTATTTTTGCTTAAGAAGAGAGAAGGGTACTGGTGGATTGTGCCATTATGGCTAATGTTGGGAATAGTGCCTGCTGCTACGGCACGGGAAACTCCGCATGCCCTTAGGATAGAGACGGTACTGCCTACATTTCAAATTTTTATAGCAATAGGATTTTTAACAGCCATAAATTTACTTAAGAAATACAAAAAATTTGCAATATCTATACTAGCAGTTGTTTTATTTATAAATTTTATGTATTTCTACCGTGATTATCTGGTTCATTATCCTAGGGAATTTTCCGGTGAGTGGCAGTACGGATATAAAGATTCCATAAGTTATGCAGAAAACCAAAAAGATAATTTTGATCAGATTAACATTACGATGGCGTTAGGCAGGCCTTATATCTATTATGTATTTTATACAAAGAAGAATCCGAAAGATTACAGGCAAGAGGCTAGTATACAGAGAGAAGTTTTTGGATTTGTTAACATCAATGGTTTTGATAAATACAGATTTGCAAAGAACCTGTCCGATATCAACAACAAAAACAAGAAAGTTCTTTACATCGATATCCCGAATGGAGTTTCTAACAAAGCAAATGTGCTTAAAACCTTTTATTTGCTAAATGGAGATAAGGCTCTCGTAGCATATACGTTATGAGTAAAAATTTTACATTAATATTGCTTATAGGTGTTGTAGTTTTGGCTTCAACATTAAGATTGTGGCAATTAGGTAAAGTACCTTTATCTCCCGATTGGGACGAAGTATCTTTAGGTTATAATGCTTATTCGATAATGCAAACGGGTAAGGACGAATACGGCAAATTTTCACCTGTAGTTTTAAGATCGTTTGATGATTACAAGCCGGCTTTATATGCCTATTTCGTAATCCCGTTTATAAAATTAGTAGGACTTGATATTTATGCAGTGCGCTTACCGGCTGTAATTTTTGGCATCCTGGCTGTTTTGGCCACTTTTTTCTTGGTGAAAGAACTATTCGCCAACGCAAAAACAGCTCTTCTTGCATCATTTCTGATGGCAATTTCCCCATGGCATTTGCAGTTTTCAAGAATTGCCTTTGAATCAGGCGTTGGTATGGCATTTAATATATTTTCTGTGTTTTTTTTCCTTAAAGGTCTTAAAAAGCCGTTTTATCTTTTATTGTCTTCTGCCTTAATGGGTTTAAACTTTTATATTTATCAGAGCGAAAAGGTCTTTACTCCTATTTTAGCTGTAATTCTTATTGTTGTTTTCAGACAACAACTTTTCTCCATCTCTAAAAAATATTTAGCGGCAGCATTGATTATTGGTGCAATAATTTCCTTGCCGATGATTAATTTTACTTTTGACAATAAAGAGGCATTGGCAAGAGCAAAAGGCGTAAGCGTGTTCGCGGATTCAACCCCTCTTCTTAAAGAGAATGCGCAAAAGATGCTTGAAGATAAAAAAAACAATGATTTAATAGGCCTTGTTTTGGATAACAGAAGAATAGTTTTTGCCAAAGCTGTTGTATCGGGCTATATCTCACATTTTGATTTGAATTGGCTTTTTATAACAGGTGATTTGGCCCGTCATCATGCCCCGAATATGGGCCTTTTATATTTGTGGGATTTACCTTTTCTTTTTGTGGGTATATTTGTTTTATTGTTTGGTAAATTAGATAAAAAGGTAAAGCTTCTGTTGTTCTTTTGGTTTCTGGCGGCGCCAATACCTGCTTCCATAACAAGCGGAGTTCCTCATGCGGTACGGACTTTAAATTTCTTACCGATATTTCAAATATTTACTGCAATCGGAGTGCTTTTCGCTGCACAAAAAATTTCAAATTCAAGAATTAAATATTCCATATACATTATCCTCTTCTTATCTTTAATTTTTAACTTTGCATATTATCTTAATCAGTATTTTACGCAACAGAATTATTTTAATGCAAAAGAATGGCAATATGGTTATGAAAAATCAATTACGACGGTAAAAAAAATTGAAAGTAATTATAAAAAAATAGTTGTTTCTAATCAGCCCCCAATGGACCAATCTTATATATTTTTTCTTTTTTATCTTCAATATCCTCCTGCCTTATACCAGAAAGAAGCGCAATATGCATCCGGGGGTTTTAGGGAAAACCATACATTTGGAAAATTTGAATTTCGTCCTATTGATTGGAATAAAGAAAATAAAAATGGAGATACCCTGTATATAGGTAGGCCAAGCGATTTTCCAGTTTCAGCTAATGTTTTATCTAGGGTAAATTATCCAGACGGGAATACGGCAATAGAATTAGTCAAGTAGATGAATAGCAAGAAAATTATTTTTTTAGGAATTATTTTATTAGCGATTTTTTTACGGTTTTATCAATTAACCAATGTTCCGCCCACCGCTTCACTTGATGAAGCATCGATTGGCTATAATGCTTATTCTATTTTAAAGACGGGCGCTGATGAATATGGGACGAAATTTCCAATACTTCTTCGTGCATACGATGATTGGCGACCTGCTTTATATGTGTATTTGGTAATTCCATTTATAAAGCTATTTGGCCTTAATGTGCTGGCAGTTCGTTTGCCTTCGGTTATACTGTCAGTTTTAACAGTTGTATCTACATATTTTTTGGTAAAAGAGCTATTCAAGAATTCAACAATTAAACAATTTAGCAATGAAACAATCGCTATGCTTTCTTCGTTTCTTCTGGCAATTTCCCCGTGGCACATTTATATTTCACGGCTTGGACATGAGGTAAATGCAGGTTTGACCTCTGTTGTCCTTGCCGTTTTATTCCTGCTCAAAGCAATCAATAATCCCCCAAATAAATTTTTCTTATTAATCTCAACTTTATTTTTCGGATTATCTTTTTATACTTATCAAAGTGAAAAAATATTTGCCCCGTTAATTTTACTTGTTTTTTTATATATCTTCAGAAAACATTTTTTAAAAATGAAACAAAAAGTATTTACATCATTAATTTTAGGGATTTTATTTATTTTGCCAATATTTTTAGTTACTTTAACTCCTCAAGGGCTTTTACGTTTTAAGGGCACATCAGCATTTAACAATAGTAAGGCATATGGGATTAGTGCTGATAAAGTATTGCAATATAAAAAAGAAGGCAATATCGTTGGAGAGATTTTTTACAACAGACGTTTAGTTCCAATTAGAATATTTCTTGGGAATTATTTCTCTCATCTAAACCCACAGTTTATTTTTGGCAATAGCGGCAATGAAAGCTTTAAGGCTCCGGGAATAGGACTTTTATACTGGTGGGAGTTCCCTTTTATGCTCTTAGGAGTAATTTTTTTGCTTTTGGGGAAGTTTGATAAAAAGATTAAGACTATTATTATACTATGGCTTACTGCTTCTTTCGTTGCTCCTTCTTTAACTACAGGGGCCCCACATGCTATGCGTGCATACAACACATTGCCTGTTCCGCAGATACTTTCCTCTTTAGGAATTTTTGCTACTGTCCAATTTATCGCAAAGGTGAGATTTAAAGCTTACATTTTATCTATTTTTTACCTTTTACTGTTTATTGTTGGTATTTTATCATTACGATATTTTTATCAGCAATATTTTTTTGTTTTTTCCAAAAATCAATCGCAGTCTTTTCAATATGCTTTATCCAAAACTATCCCTTTCGTCGTAAAGAATCAAAATGCCTACGATAAAATTATTTTTTCCAACAAAGATAATTTATACCAGTCGTATATGTTTTTCCTTTTCTATTCTAAGTATGACTCGTCTGTTTATCAGATGCAGGGCGGGACAAAATCAGGAGGATTTGCAGAAGAGCACGCATTTTCCAAATTTGAGTTTAGGCCGATAAATTGGAGCAAAGAACAGAAGAACAAAACAACGCTTTATGTTGGTAATCCCGATGATTTTCCACGGAATATAAAAACTCTTTTTATCGGCAGATATTTAAATAATGAAACAGGAATAAGAGTTGTTAATGGACTATAATATAAAATGTGAAAATTTTTAAATCTAAATTAGTAATTTTATTTTTACTCACCATATTATCAGTTATTCCTCTTTTGGATTTTTTCTATTCGGGATTGCCGATTACTCATGATGGACAAGATCATGTTGCAAGAATTGCCAATTTTTATCAAAATCTAAAAGAAGGAAATATTATTCCAAGGTGGGCGGGTAATCTTAACTGGGGATACGGGCACCCCATATTGGAATTTCTTTATCCTTTACCCTCATATTTAGCTTCATTATTTCATTTTTTTGGATTTACATTAGTTGATAGTGTAAAGTTGGTTTTTGGTACATCATTTGTTCTAAGCGGTCTAGTAATGTACCTTTTTATTAAAGAATTACTAAATGATGATAAAGCAGCATTTTTTGCAAGCGCGCTTTATATAATTGCTCCCTATAGATTTGTTGATTTATATGTCCGTGGGGCTATTGGTGAGCATGTTGCATTTATTTTCCCGCCCCTTATCTTTTATTTCCTGACTAAACTTGCGAAAAATTTTTCCTATTGGCAGATATTGGGAGGATCGCTTTCATTGGCCGGTCTTATCCTGTCTCATAATGCAATAACACTTATGTTTCTGCCCTTGATACTGATATACATTTTTTATCTAATTTTTCAGTACTCCAATAAAAAATACTTTATACTTAACTCTTTTTACTTAATACTTCTTGGGTTTGGGTTATCCGCTTTCTTCTGGATACCAGCATTGATAGAAGGAAAGTATACCCTTAGGGACATTGTTACGGGAGGAGGGGAATACACAAGGAGTTTTGTAGCGTGGAAGGATTTTTTCCTTTCACCATGGAGTTATGGAGGGACAATAGCTCTTAGCAAGCAAATAGGAATTATTCACTGGATAGGTGTAGTTGGTAGTATTATTGCAGCGTATTATTTATATAAAAAAAGAAATAAGCTATGGATTATATGTTTGGGAAGCTTTATTATTTTTTGGGCAACACTATTCCTAATGACCTCTTCTTCCAATCCAATTTGGCAGACAATTACAACTCTTCAAAAGTTTCAGTTTCCCTGGAGGTTTCTTTCCGTTACAGTCTTTTTAAGCGCATTGATGGGAGGAATTTTATTATCCGTAGTTTCAAGTAAATATAAAAAGGCAGCGTTATTAATATTTGTTGCAGTTCTATTATTTGTAAATAAAGATTATTGGCATGCAAATGGATTTTTGCAAAAAGAAGAGAGTTTTTATAGCGGCATCTACGATAGCACTACGGATACAGGGGAGAGCGCTCCCATATGGTCTGTAAGATTTATGGAAAAAAGGCCAAAAGCATACCTTGAAGTAATTGACGGAGACGCAAAAATAAAAGAACTTGATAGGAAATCAACTTATCATAAATATCAAGTACAAGTTAATAAGAATGCTCTGTTTGGAGAAAATACCCTGTATTTTCCAGGCTGGGAAATAAAAGCAAATGGAAAGCCTCTTTATCTAGAATTTCAGAATATGCAGTATAGAGGGATTATGACTTTTAACTTAACTAAAGGAAATTATCTGGTTGAAGCAGAATATAAAGAAACTAAGCTAAGATTGATATCAGACATTATTTCTTTCGCTGCGCTTTTTGTTACCGTTTCTCTTTTGGTTTTTAAGTTTGTAAAACCAAAGCTTTCCTAGTATTATCATCTTATGAGTAAAACTCTTTCTGTTGTTCTGGCTACTTTTAACGAGGAGGAAAACCTTGGAGCTGCTTTAGAAAGCGTAAAAGATATAGCGGATGAAATTATCGTAGTTGATGGAACTTCTGCTGATAAAACTGTGGAAATTGCCAGAAAATTTGGCGCTAAAGTAAAAATAACTACTAATAAGCCTAATTTTCATATTAATAAACAGAAAGCAATAGATATGGCATCTAAAGATTGGGTTTTGCAGCTTGATGCGGATGAACGAGTTACGCCATCGCTTCGCAGTGAAATCAAAAATCAAATCTCAAATAGCAAAAATGACGATGTGAATGGCTATTGGATTCCTAGAAAAAATTGGTTTTTAGGAAGATTTTTAATGAAAGGAGGGGCGTATCCCGATTACACTTTAAGGCTATATAAGAGAGGGAAAGGAAAACTTCCCCAAAAAGACGTTCATGAACAAGCGGTTGTCGAAGGAAAGATAGGGTATCTAGCTAATCCGCTTATTCATGTGGCTGACCCAACTTTCTCTCGTTATTTAACGCGATTCAAAAGATATACGGATTTCATCTCTAAACAATATGAAGACAAAAAACTAGGGAAAGACTCCTTAACTATGCTAAAATATATCTTGATACTTCCAGCATGGTGGTTTTTTACATCATATATACGGCATAAGGGGTTTATGGACAGTTGGCAAGGATTCGTATTTGCTTTTTTCTCGGCTTTAAGATTTCCGGTTTCATATCTAAAATACATCAAAGAATAAAATTAGCCTATGAAGATTTTAGTAACGGGAGGGGCAGGCTATATTGGCAGTTTCATGACGACTCTACTTTTGGAAAAAGGCTATCAAGTCGTGGTCGTTGATAATCTTTCCAGGGGCCGCAAAGATTCAGTTGATAGCAGAGCAGAATTTATTATTGGCGATTTGAATAAAAGAGATTTTGTTTCCAGCCTATTTTTGAAAAATGAATTTGAGGGAATTATTCATTTTGCAGGTTATATCTCAATGGCAGAGTCCATGGAAAATCCTTACATTTACTTTCAGAATAATTTATTAGCAGCATTAAACATGATAGATGAGGCGTCAAAAAGCAAGAATCCCATTCCAATCATTTTTTCATCAACAGCCGGAGTATACGGAAACCCAATACAGGTTCCAATTCCGGAAATTCATCCAAAAAATCCTACAAATCCATACGGAGAAAGTAAGCTAATGGTTGAAAAAACCCTTTCTTGGTATAGAGAAATTTATGGATTAAGCTTTGTCAGTCTTCGCTATTTTAATGCCGCAGGTGCCTCTTTGGACGGTAAAATGGGGGAAAATCATAATCCCGAGACTCATATAATTCCAAATGCAATAATATCTGCAATAGATAAATCAGAATTTATATTATATGGGGATGATTACAAAACTAAGGATGGTACCTGCATTAGGGATTATATTCACGTGTTGGATTTAGCAGAAGCACACGTGTTGGCTCTTGAGAAATTACAAAAAAATAAAGGAGGATTTTTCTATAATGCAGGTACGGGAAAAGGATATTCTAATAAAGAGGTTATAGATATGGTAAAAAAAGTAAGCGGCATTGATTTTAAAATGAAAATTGCACCAAGAAGACCCGGAGATGCAGAAAGATTAGTAGCTGACCCTACGGCAATTAATACGGAATTAGGATTTAAGCCTCAATATTCAGATATTGAAACAATTGTTAAGACAGCCTTTAAATGGCACAAACAAATCTCAAATCTCAAAACTCAAAACTCAAAATGACGAATGGAAAGCTTTTTGCATTCGCAATAATTATTTATTTGTTGATCGTAGTTTTTCCTCCAGCTATTTTTGCGCAGTCTAATTACGTTTTGCCTTATCCATCCTCAATGCCCGGAAGTGCTTCGTATAAACTTCACCTTGTATGGGAGAAAATGATGAGATATTGGCACTTTGGTAGTTTCGGACAGTTTGAATATAACCTAAAACAATCAAATAAATATCTGGTAGAAGCAAAAACCCTCTTTGAATACAAGCAGTTTTTGTTGGGTTATAAGGCATTAATTAAATCAGATAGCTACTTTTCACAAGCCCCTTTATATCTGAAGTTAGCAGAGAGAGAAGATAAAAATATTGCGAATAAAAAGAATATTCTTCAAAATGCAGCATTAAAACACATAGAAGTTCTCGAACTTTTAAAAAGTGAAGTTCCGGAAAAGTTTGAATGGAAGCCTGAAAAATCTCCTCCGACAATATTAAATTTAAAAGAAGCAATTTTAAAATCGATTGAGATTAGGAAAAACAATTTATGAAATCCGTTTTTATCTTTCTTTATGCGTTTTTTTTATTTTGTTTTTTAATTTTCTCATATTTATTTATAGACCCAAATTTTTTATATCTTCATAGGCTTTATTCTGGTTTTGCTTTTAGTAACCGCCAATTAACAACCGTTTTATATATATTGCTCATTTTAATATTTTTTATATTTTATTTTTTGATAGTTAGATTAAGCAAAATGGGATTATTTGGTTTTAAAGATCTTAAATTATACTTAATTCTTACAATTGCATTATTACTTCTGTCTTATCCAGCAATGCTTTCCTATGATATTTTTAACTATGTTGCAACTTCAAAGGTTTTATTTTTTTACCACGAAAACCCTTATATAATTATGCCTATTGAGTTTACAAAAGATCCATTACTTTTCTTTATGCACGCTGCTAATAAAACCGCTTTATACGGTCCGGTTTGGATATTATTAACAGGAATACCTTATGTATTGGGTTTTGGGAATTTTCTGCTAACGCTTTTAAATTTTAAACTTTTTATACTCCTTTTTTATCTAGGTACAATATCTATCATTTGGAAAATATCAAAAAATTTTGCTACTCTTCTGCTATTCGTTCTAAATCCTTTAGTAATTATAGAAACTTTAATTAGCGGACATAATGATATAGTTATGATGTTTTTTGCGCTCTTGGCTTTTTATTTATTAATGAAAAAGAGAATATTTTGGGCAATTATTTTTATAATATTATCTATGCTTATAAAATATGCAACTTTATTTTTACTTCCTATTTTTATATATGTTGTCATAAGGAGAGTAAGGAAAATGGAGATTAATTGGGACAATGTATTTTCTTATTCGGCAATATTAATGATAATGGCGTTTTTACTGTCGCCAATTAGGGAAGAAATTTACCCATGGTATGCCATATGGTTTCTTCCATTTTCATTTCTTGTTCCAAAAAATAAAATTTTATTATATCTTTCCATCTCCTGCTCTTTTGGTTTATTATTACGTTATATTCCATTCATGCTTCTTGGTACTTATTTCGGACCTACGCCTTTGATTAAAGCTTTGGTAACCTTTATTCCATCCATTGCGGCTCTTTTGTACTTATCCATAAAAGAAAAATTATGGCGAAAAAATTTCTTCCAATACTTTTAGTTATTATATTTTCCATTATTGCTGGTTTTTCACTTATCCATAAGGGATTATCTCCTACGCATGATGGAGAATACCATATTGTAAGATTTTATGAATTCGATAAGGTTCTAAGAGATGGCAATTGGTATCCCCGTTGGGCTCCGGACTTAAATAATGGATATGGGGTGCCGCTTTTTAACTACGTTTATCCCTTACCAAACTACATCGCTTCCTTTTTTCACATTTTTGGTATAAGCTTCATAGACTCTTTTAAGCTTGAGATGTTCTTAGCCTTCATAATCGGCGGAGTATTTTTTTATCTTTGGAGCAAAGAATTTTGGGGTACATTAGGAGGCATAGTATCTTCAGTATTTTATTCATTTTCGCCTTACCATTTCGTGGATGCATACATTAGGGGTTCTGTGGGAGAGGTGTGGGCTCTTGCTTTTTTTCCGGCTTTTCTCTGGTCGATTACGAAATTCTTTAAAGAAAGACAAAGTAAATATATTGCAATTTCAAGTATATTTTTGGCGTTAATTATATTTTCTCATAATATCTTAGCTTTAATGTTTTTTGCTTTTTCTATTTCTTACATTATTTTTCTAATATGCATAAGCAATAATCGCAGATACTTAATACTTAATACTTTCTACGTAATACTAATTAGTCTTGGATTATCTTCAATTTTTTGGATACCTGCTCTATTTGAGAGGCAATATGTCGTTGGATTGGAAGTTTTCAGTTTGAATGTTAATTTTCCGGATTTATATCAATTAATTATTCCTTCATGGGGATCCGGATTTTTTGGAACCAATATAGCTACGGAGATGTCTGTCCAAATAGGGATAGCTAATATTTTCGCAACATTTATAAGTTTTTGTGTAGGTTGTATATTTTTTATAAAGAAAAAAACAGAATGCAGGATAATTTTCTTTTTTATAATATCCCTTCTAATTCTTTTATTTTTAATGCAAAAAATTTCCTATCCGATTTGGGTTAATATTCCGCTTGTAAATTATTTTCAGTTTCCATGGAGACTCTTAAGTCTTGTTATATTAATCACTTCATTTCTGGCAGGGAGTATTATTTTTTATTGGAAGTCATGGGTTTTGGCAATCATTATGATTACTTTTACTTTTCTTTTGGGGATTGAATATTCAAAACCAGCTTACTACCTTTATAGAGAAGATTCTTACTACATAACGCGATCGAATTTTATAGATGGAACCAATAGCCCGGGAAATGCATTCAATACAATATTTTTTAATGGAGATTTAAAGAAACAAAAAGATAAAGCATTTTTTCTAAAAGGAGATGGCGTTATAACACCCAAAAGAATTATTAGCAGTTTTTATGATTTTAAGATCGAAGCTAAGGATGATTCGGAAATTGGAGTAAATACAGCATATTTTCCAGGATGGTCAGTATTTGTAGATGGCAAAAAAGTTAAGATAAATGTAACTCCTAATGGGCTTTTTTCTTTCCATCTTAATGCAGGAAATCATGATATAAAAATAGAGTTAGGAGCTACGAGCCCAAGGACGATTGGTACAATTTCATCCTTTATTTTTATATTATTAAGTTTGTTTTTATTAATCAAAAGTCTTTTGGTTAAAAACCAATAAATCAGATCTGTTTCGAATTATACTTAACAATACTTTTTATAATATATTTTGGTCTTTGTTTTACTTCTTCAAATATCTTACCTATATATTGCCCAAGAACACTAATTCCCAGAAGTTGAATTGCGCCGATGAATAAGAAGATAACGAGAATAGTAGTTGCTCCTTGAGGCGTATTTGGCAGTAAAAATCTTAAAATTATTTGTACCATCATTGCGACAAGAGCGATAATAAAAACAACGAACGAGACAAGAGTTATAATTTGTAGAGGTACATAGGAAAAAGAAAAAATTCCTTTTGATGCCCAATTAAGATTTTTAAATAGGTTATTGGTAGTTTTTCCAAACATTCTTTCGGGACGCACATAAGGAACGCCTATCTGTTTAAATCCCACCCATGCGCGTATCCCTCTTAGAAATCTGTCTCTTTCAGGAAACGTTTTAATTATCTTTACCACTTTTTTATCGATCAGGGAGAAATCTCCGGCGTCAAGAGGAATACGAATGTAAGACATCATATGAAATATCCTGTAGAACAACTTATATAAAATTGCCATATAAAGAGGCGCGTCTCTTTTCGTTCTTACGCCATACACAACGTCATATCCTTCCTGCCATTTTTTATAAAATTTTTCTATAATTTCGGGAGGATCTTGTAAATCTCCGTCAAGAAGGACAACCGCATCCCCGGTTGCAATCTCCATACCGCTTGTAAATGCCATTTGAGAGCTGAAATTTCTTGAGTGATTTACCCCAATTACGTGTTTATCTTTTTTTACCAGTAGACTTAGCGCTTTTTCTGTATTATCCGGACTACCATCATTTACGAAAATTATTTCGTAATCCACTCCTATTTTTGTGAATACAAAAGATAGCCTTTTATGCATAATAGGAATTGCCTGTTCATCTTTATAGCAGGCGATAATTGCAGATATTTTCTTTTTCATACATTCGATAAACTCAGTATGACCCTTCGATTAATACTCAGGGTCATAATTTTATTTTCTTAAATTAATATACCACGGGTCTTTACTTTCTGTCATTTGGCTAACCAGCTTGGGAATTTCTTGTAAAGTTTTTGGCCATTTTGATATTATATTCCCAAAAACTTTCATTACTTTTTTGTCTTCTTCTGCCCAGTGAGAGAACCCGTCGTTAATATAGTCTTTATTTCTGCCGCTCCCTATTAGTTTAACAGGTATCTTTTCATGATTTATATAGTTTCTTATTGTTTCAAATGGTCTATATAAAAGAAATGTTGTTATTGAATATACAATGGGTATTTTACCAGAAATAGCAAGTCCCACGGCAATTCCTATTAGGGATTGTTCCGCAGCTCCTGCATTGATAAATCTTTCAGGGTAATCTTTTCTTATCTTATCCCACATTTTATATCCAAGGTCATTTACAAGTACGAAGACCTTTTTGTTTTTTGCCATTTTTTTGCGTATTTCTTGCGCGAAAATAGCTCGCATCATTAGAGAATTTTGTTTTTTCATTGCAATGCTTTAAGAGCATTATTATAGTCGTTTTTGTTCATTTTGTAATAATGAGCATCTTGTCCTTTAAGGAATTCAAATTGTTCAACCTCGGTTTTTGCAAATATTATAATCGGTTTATTTATTGATTTCCTTTTTAAAGTTTTAAGAAGATCAGTTTTATTGTGTCCGTCTACGGTTATTGCCATGCAACCAAAAGCTTTTAACCTTTTAAGCAAGATTTTCGTTGAAATTGATCCATAAGCTCCCCATCCATTTGCATTTACAATGATTTTTAAATTCCCTATTCTATAATCAATTGCAATTCTTAAAGATTCCCATATACTGCCTTCTGTGCATTCCCCATCCGAAATTATGCAATAAACATTCTTCTGCCGGTTGGAAAAAGCTAATCCCAAGGCTATAGGCAGGCCTTGTCCAAGGCTGCCTGTGGAAACATCTATCCCGATTTTCGGATTTCTGTCGGGATGGATGTGTAGTTTTTCCGAAGTTTTAGGATTTTTAATAAGTTTATTCTTTTCAAGTATTGCATACAAAGCAATTCCTGCATGGCCATTAGATAAGACAAATTTATCATCCTTATGTTTTATTTTATAAATTATATCGATAATATCTACAACAGACAGACAAGATCCTAAATGAGACAAGCCTTTGCCATAGCTTATCTCAATAATTCTGCGTCTTGTATTTTTTTGATCCCAGTCTAATAATTTTATATTAAATTTTTTCATTTTTAGCCCAAAAATAAGTTTTTCTCAATCCTTCCTTTAAGCCAAATCGGGGTTTCCATTTAAGCAATTTAGTTGTCTTGGAGATGTCAGCTACCCAATAAGGCGTGTCCCATAACCGTTTAGGGAAAGCGCCTTTTTTGACTGAAACTTTTTGCCCAACTGCTTTGAAAAGAATTTTTACCGTTTCATCATTGGAATACTGCTTCCCTGTTCCGATATTTAGGATTTGTCCTGCAAGATTTTTTCTAGTCCTCATAGCTTTTATGTATATATCAACGACATCGTCTATATAGATAAAATCCCTGCGTTGTTTTCCGGGGGTAAGATTTATTGATTTGCCTTTGATGAGGGCTTTGACGATGGTTGGCATAAATCTACTTTTTTCTTCATAAGGTCCATAAACAGAGAACGGTCTAAAAGTTACGATCGGCTTCTTAAATTCTTTTGCAAATACCTGGCACAAAAGCGTAGCGGATGCCTTTGTAGCAGCATAAAAGCTTACAGGTTCTAATAAATCATTTTCTTTCATCGGTTTGCTTTTTAATCCGTATTCAGAAGAGGAGCCTGTATTTATAAAAATATCATAATTAATATCTTTACTTGCCAGAAGAAGATTAAAAGTTCCTTGGATGTTAAGGTCAATCATTTGTTTTATTGCCCGTTGATCTCTGTAATTACTATATGTTGCCAGATGAATTATTATTTCCGGTTTAATTTTGCTTACTGTTTGGGAAAGTTTCAGGCTATCAAGAAGATCTACTTTATGTATTCTAATTTTAGAAACTATGTCTTTTAATCTCCAAAGATCTGTATTTTTTTTTACGATAAGATTAATACTATAACCCATTTTCAAAAGCCGCCTAGTCAAGTTTGATCCTATAAAACCAGCTCCTCCCGTAATAAGAACCGTTTTATTTGTTATAATACTTTTCATGGTTGATATTATATGTGCATTGTGCGGTAAAAATCAACGTACAGAAGTTTTATACAAATCTACGTTCAACAAAAGAAATATAACGAGCATTACCTACTCGGCACGCAGATCTCCAGACAGAATTCATTATAGAATACTTAAATGCCAGAAGTGCGGATTAATTTTCTCATCTCCTATCCTTGAGCCTTCAAAAATAACAGAATTTTATAGAGAAAGCGTTTGCAGTTACGACAAGCAGGTTCCTTATCTTACTAAGGCGTATATGAAAGAATTTCAGCGGATAGAACCTTTTTTATCCCAAAATCCAAAAATTTTAGAGATCGGGTGCGGAAACGGATTTTTTCTTGAAGCATTAAAGAAAAAGGGGATAAAAGATTTGTTTGGAGTAGAAGCAAGTTTGAAAATGGTTTCCGAGGCACCGCCGTATCTTAAAAAGAGGATTACTACAGATATTTTTAAGCAAAAACAATTTCCGGATAATAATTTTGATGCTGTTTTATGTTTCCATACACTAGATCATGTAGTAGATCCGAATAGATTTATCAAATTAGCGCGAGGGATTCTTAAACCTGGAGGATTTATTCTTTTTGCCGTACACAATACGGACAATATATTTGTAAAACTTTTTGGAGAAAAATGGCCAATATTCGATATAGAGCATATATATCTTTTTAACAAACATACACTAAGCTTATTGTTCTCAAAACATAAATTTAAAAATATTGAGATATTTAATGTGAAAAATACTTACCCCCTATCTTATTATGCAAAAATGGCCCCTTTACCTAAGGGAATTAAAAACATATTGCACGATAGCTTTAGTAAGCTAAGCTTTTTTGATTTTGCTATTCCCCTATTCGGGGGCAACATAGGAATTATTGCGCAAAAAAGCAATTTTGCTTAAGCAATCCTGCTTTGCTAGAATAAAGATATGAACATAGCTGTTGATGTATCCCCGCTGATTGACGCTCGTAATCTTGCACATAGAGTTCGGGGTACAGGATTTTATATAGAAAATCTTAAAAAATCCTTATTGCAATATTATCCGGACAATCAGTATACTTTTTTTACTCGAGGTGAAAATTTACCCAAAGATACGGATTTAGTCCATTATCCTTATTTTGAGCCGTTTTTTCTAACACTGCCAATTTACAAAAAATATAAAACAATAGTGACAGTTCATGACTTAACGCCTTTAGCTTTTCCGAAATTTTTTCCAAGAGGCATAAAAGGAGAGCTAAAATGGCAATTGCAAAAAGCCGCCTTGAGCAGCGCAGATGCAGTAATAACTGATTCTTTTTCTTCGAAAAAAGACATTGTTAAATACGTTGGGATTCCGGAACGCAAAATTCACGTTATCTACTTAGCCGCGGGCGAGGCGTTCAAGCGATTGAAAATTGAAAATTTAAAATTAAAAATTAGCAAAAAATATTCCCTTCCGGAGAATTTTTTGCTCTATGTGGGAGATGTAACTTGGAATAAAAATTTACCAAGGTTAATAGAAGCGGTTAAGAGGATTAAGGTGCCTCTTGTTATGGTTGGAAAAGCTCTTACGAATTTTGATTTTGACAAAGATAATTTATGGAATCAAGATCGCACTAGAGTAGAGAAGTTGGTAGAAAAAGATAAAAATATTCTACGTTTAGGATTTATACCTACTAGCGATTTGGTTATGATTTACAATTTAGCTACAGTTTTTGTAATGCCCTCTCTATACGAAGGATTTGGTCTTCCGATTCTTGAGGCAATGAGTTGCGGTTGTCCGGTAGTTACTACGAAAGAGGGGTCAATACCGGAAATTGCAAGCAATACGGTTTTCTATGTTAATGCTTACGATCCTGACAGTATTGGCGAAGGCATTAGGACAATGTACGAAAACAAAAAGCTTAGGGAAGAATATTCTAAAAAAGGTTTAATTCAGGCAAAAAAATTCTCTTGGAAAAAAACTGCAGAAGAAACATTTAATGTATATAAAAAGATAGCAATAGATACGACAATTTGATATCATATCTTGTAATGGAGTTTATTAACATTTCAAATAAAAACAATTTTACGCTTGTAAAGGATGTTATTATGCATCCTTTAAAAATTAATAGGGATAAATCGGGAATATTGGTTGAGACCCTTAGGACAGACTGGCCTGATATTTACGGTAAGAGTAAAGAGTTTGCAATGCAGTATTACTCTATTACTCCAAGCGGAATCGCAAGGGATGAAAAAGTCTGGCATTATCATCCTACAGTGCAGGAAGACAGATTTTTGGTTATCCAGGGATCAATAGTTGTGGCCATAGCAGATAATCGTGAAGATTCTCCAACTTTTGGATTACTAAACCTTTTCAATATGAAAGCTGATGATAATCCCTACGTTCTATTGATTCCCAAAAAAACCCTTCATGGTTTTATGGTGGTCTCGAAAGAGCCAGCTATCCTTCTTAATTTTCCAACTGCGCTTTACAACCCAAAAGAGGAAGGCAGAATTTCCTACGAAGAAGCTCAAGTAAAGCTTACTGATGGATCCTTGTTCTCGTGGGATAGCGTGCGAAAAGCTCTATGAGAAAAAAAATCCGTCAGGTTATAGAACACCCCCTTATTTCAGGAAGCATAATAGTTTTTCTTGGTTCATTATCAGCAAATATATTTAATTTTCTTTTTAACATTTTCATGAGCAGGAATCTTACGTTTTCCGATTATGGAGCATTGGCCAGTCTTATATCGATTATTACGCTTTTTGGTTTTTCGGCGGCAGGAATTGTTCCAACAATTGTTCGGTTTGCAGGATCGTATTTCGCTAAAGGAGATGTAGCCTTAGTAAGGGGATTGTTCTTAAGAATGAACAAAATACTTTTTCTGGTTGGAGCAATAATTTTCGCCATTTTTGTCTTATATAGTCATAATATAGGAGAGTTTTTTAGGATTAGTGATGAGTTTTTAATTATTCTTGTGGGGCTGAATGTTTTCGCGGGTTTTATTTTTGTCATAAATCAAGCATTGCTTCAGGCAAAGCTGGATTTTATTTTTCTTTCAATAGTAATTTTTATAGGAGCTTTTTTAAAGTTTGTTGTTGGGGTTTCGCTTGTTTTTACTGGATTTGCAGTGGGTGGCGCAATGTTGGCATTTTTTGTCGCAGGTCTGATTCCTTATGGTTTAACATTTCTGCGCTTGCCCTTTTTGCTTCATCGAAGCGAAAAAAAAACTATTATTAATTTCGCAACGATGTTCAAATATGCGGGTCCTGCAACATTGGCGCTTTTAGGGCTTACTTCATTTATCTCAACAGACATTATATTAGTAAAGCACTTTTTTGATCCGACGCAAGCAGGAGTGTATGCGACACTCTCTCTAATTGGAAGAGTTATTTTCTTTTTCTCGGCTCCTATTGGAACGGTTATGTTTCCTCTTATTGTGCAGAAACATACAAAAAAAGAAAGTTACCATTCAATATTTATCTTGTCTTTACTGTTGGTTTTTGCTGCTTCGGCAGCTTTAACAATTTTCTATTTTTTATTTCCGGAGTTCATGTTAAATGTTTTTAGCAAAAAAGAAGAAGCAGTTTTTGCTGCTCCGCTTGTTGGTTTTTTTGGAATGTACATAACTATATATTCAATGCTTTTTATATGTACTAATTTTTACCTATCTATTAAAAAAACAAAAGTGTTCATCCCTGTACTTTTTGGTGCTATTCTCCAGGGAATATTAATATGGTTTTTCCACGAAACTTTTTTTCACATAATCGCTATTTCGTTTGGCATTACAGGTTTACTTCTGATTTTGCTTTTGCTATATTACCTAAAGCTTTATGGCGAAACAAAATAAAAGACAACATTTGGTATCCGTTATTATTCCCGCGTTCAAGCAAGAAAAAACGATTCGTGAAGATATATTGCGCATCAAAAATGTCATGGAAGAATTACGGTATGATTATGAAATTATCGTTGTGGTAGATGGTCAAGCTGATGAGACATTTAAGAATGCAAAAAAAGCAAGTTCTAATAAAGTCATAGTTGTGGGTTATGAGCATAATCATGGGAAAGGTTATGCTGTTAGGTATGGCATGGTTAGATCGAAAGGGGATATAGTTGGTTTTATTGACTCGGGAATGGACCTTAATCCAAATGGATTATCGATCTTGATTGAGCAGTTCGAGTGGCATGATGCAGACGTAATGATTGGGAGCAAGCGTCATCCATCATCTAAGGTTAAATATCCCTTAAGTAGAAAAATAATAAGTCTTCTGTCTCAAATTTTCATAAGAGTACTTTTTGGTCTTAATGTGCGAGATACACAAGTTGGGATGAAATTTTTCAAAAGGAAAGTTATAGAAGATGTTTTCCCTAGACTATTAGTTAAGGAATTTGCTTTCGATATAGAAATTTTGGCAGTAGCTTACCATCTGGGTTATAAAAAAATATTCGAGGCTCCCGTTGAAATAAAATATAATTTTAAAAAAAGTTTGGTTTCTCAAAGCTTAATGTCGGCATTATTTAAGACCTTTTGGGATTCGCTTGCTATTTTTTACAGGCTGAAAATCTTAAAATATTATGATAACAACAATAAAAGAAAATGGAGATACGATCCGGAATTAAATTTTAGAGTTAATATAGGATGAGAATATTAATATTTAATTGGCGTGATATTAAGAATCCTTCTTCGGGCGGGGCAGAAATATTAACTCACGAAATTGCTAAAAGATGGGTTAAGAAAGGGAATAAGGTAATTCTATTCTCGTCCTCGTTTCCTGGTTGTAAAAACAAAGAAGTTATAGACGGCGTTCGAGTAATCAGAATGGGTCATCCTGATGCAAGGTATCTATTTAGGTCAGTTCATTTCCTAGCATTTTATTACTACTTAACTAAGCTTATAGGAAGAATAGATATTGTTATCGACGAGGTGCATGGTCTTCCTTTCTTTACGCCTTTTTACGTAAAAGAGAAAAAGATCGTTTTGGTTTGTGAAGTTGCAGGTGATATTTGGATAAAAATGTTCGGAGGATTTTTCGGTTATATCGGAAGAATTGCTGAGATTTTTTATCTTAGGCTCGTTTATAAAAAAATCAATTTTGTCACAATCTCCAATTCTACAAAAATTGATTTGGTTAAGAACGGAGTGGATCATAAAAATATAAAAGTTTTGCCAATGGGGATAAGCAAGCCAAAAAATATCAAAGTTTTGAAAAAAGCAAGCGATCCCACCATAATTTTCGTAGGACGTTTGGCCAAAACTAAAGGGGCGGAAGACGCTTTGCTTACTCTATCTAAATTAAAAAGGTGGAATAATGATGTTAAGTTATGGATCATTGGCAGAGGAAATAACGAATACGAACAACATTTACGAGACATGATCAGAAAACTTAGTCTTGAAGATGCAGTTACTTTTTTCGGCTTCGTGGATGAGAACAAGAAATTTGAGCTAATGTCAAAAGCGCACATATTGGTTTCCCCATCATTTAAGGAAGGATTCGGCTTAACTATTCCGGAGGCAGGAATGGTAGGGACTCCGGCTGTTGTTTATAATTCTCCTGGGCTTTCGGAAGTAGCCATAAACTACAAAACTGGGTTAGTTTGTAATAAAAATACCACGGAAGAATTATTTAGAAATCTGGTTAAGCTTTTTGAAAATAAAAATCTATATAAGATTTTAAGAGATGGAGCAATTAAGCAAAGCAAGCAATATGATTGGCAAAAAACTGCAAATTATTTTATGAAAATAATTAAGGATTTATGAATTTATTCAAGAAAAAATACATTATTGTAGGATTAATGTTGGTATCTTTCTATTTTTCTGCTCTTTTTTTGACAATGTCAGATTATGGGATCAATTGGGACGAGCCTCTGCATTTTTCAAGAGGTTTTGCATACCTTCACTATTTTCTTACTGGCAAAAAAGATTTTTCCGGTTTATCTCAAGATAAACCCCATGCGGGAAACCCAGGATATCCCGATATAAAAAAAGCTTTGCAGGAATATAAGGAAAAACAAAGAAAATTAACGTCAGACTTAAGAGCAAGCGGATATCAATATGAAGGGTGGACTCCAGAATATTTCCTTAAGAATGATAGCGGACATCCTCCTCTTAGCGATATTCTAGCAGCTACCACAAATTACATTTTTTATAGAAAGCTAGGCGTAATGGATGACTTAAATTCATACCATCTATTTGAAATTTTAACTGGAGGATTAATGCTTTTTGTGGTTTATATTTTTTCTGCCAGGTATTACGGAATTTTTGCAGGAATTATTTCCTCTCTTTCTCTCTTTCTTTACCCTTTATTTTTTGGCGAAGTGCATTTCAACATAAAAGATCCTCCTGAAGCTGCATTTTTTACCTTTACAATTTTTGCTTTTTTTGAAGGGATAACAAGAAAAAGTTGGAGATGGATTTTAGCTTCAAGTATTTCTTGTGGATTTGCGTTGGGTACAAAATTTAATATTGTATTTTTGCCTTTTATAATTCTTCCGTGGTTTATTGCTTACATTTGGGGTAAGTTTAAATGGCCTAAGTTAATAGCGTTTACTAAAAAAAATAGAACACTCTTATTCTATTTAATATTTTATCCATTTATAGTATTTGCCATATTCTTTGGTACATGGCCTTACTTATGGCAAGATCCCTATCGTAATTTATTGTCTGTAGTGCTTTATTACAAAGGTATTGGTACCGGCGCAATTTACCAGTCAGGGTATTTATTATTCGGATGGAATACGTATGCAATACAATGGATTTTCTATACAACTCCGCCAATAATAATTTTCTTATCAGGATTAGGCATATTGAGCTCCATGTCTTTATTTAAAAAAGAAAATAAAAAGACATCGTTTTTATTTCTCTTGTGGTTTGTTATCCCAATATTGAGAGTAAGCGTTCCTGGTGCATCTATTTATGGCGGAGATAGGCAAATAATGGAATTTATTCCGGCGATGGCTCTTTTAGCTGGATTAGGGGCATTAATGATAAGAAAATCCATTTCAAATTTTCTTATTCAAAATAAGATATTTGCTAAAAACAAACTTTACATGGTTAATCTTTTTGTAATGAGTTTAATTATAATAATGTTTATTCCGGCAGCAATAAATATAATACGCCTTCATCCAAATGAAAATGTTTATTTTAATAGTTTTATTGGCGGATTGAAAGGAGCAAAAGAGAAAAATATTTCGGGTTGGGGTAATAGTTATGGTAATGTATATCTTCAGGGGGTCGAGTGGATGAATAAAAATGCACCTGGAAGTGCACAATTAGCTCTTGTTTCTGCAACGCTTGGAAATATACCACGACCCCGGCTAAGGACAGATATTGCTTTGTGGAACAACTATTGGAGCGGTACTGAACGGAAGGGTGAATACCTAATGGACATGATCGCCCAAGGTTTCCCTTTGCAAGGATATCAGTATGAATATTTGGAAACCTACCTTAATCCGGTTTATGATAAAAAAATAGATGGAGTAACAATTTTAAAAATATGGAAAAACGACATAGAACATACGAAGAAAGATTTTTTAAACGAAGACAATAATGTGGATATCGTATCAGCAGAGAAAGATGAAGACAGTGGACTTAGAATTGTTTTCAATAAGAACATTTTTCTAACTAAACTTGACCTCTATTATGATAATTCAAATTGTGATCCGCTAAAGGAAGGAACGGTTCATATTTCTAAGGATGGGGAAGTTTGGCAGAGGCAAGCGGATAATGTTCCCATTTTGCAGGTTACTACAGATATAGAACCAAAAGATAGACGTTTGGTCTATTTCTTTGCAGCAAAGCCCGCAAAGTCTATTATAATTTATCCGGATTCTAATAACTCCTGTATATTTAATGTAGAAAGAATTATCATCTCTAAATTATCAGATATTACGCCATGAAAATAGCATTTATAACTCACAACTATCCTTTGTCTTCAAAAGAGAGAGGCAATGCCGGAATTTTCGTTTCAGATATGGCGCAAGAACTCGCAGAAAGAGGTCACAGTATTCAGATTTTCGTTGTCAACGCATCAGTTGCAAAAACAACAGTTTGTTTAGATGGCAGACTTAAGATTTACTTTTTGAGCAAAGGAAGTCTTGGGAAAAGTCTCGGCGAAGTTAAATTCTACAATATATTCGATCTGATCAAACTTTGTATATTATTTATTCAGTCAAAAAATGATATAGAAGCAATCATTAAGAAAGACCCGGTTGATTTATGTTTGGCGTTTTGGGCAATTCCGGCTGGTATATTGGCATACCAGATCAATAGAGCCTTGAAAGTTCCATATGGCATATGGGCTCTTGGTTCAGACATATATATTTATCAAAAGTTGCCCATTGTAGGATATTGGATTAAAAAATCTGTTGATAATTCAAATTTTCTTCTTGCAGACGGTATTGATTTAGCCAATAAAATTACTAAGTTTAGCAACAAGATTTGCACATTTCTCCCTTCAGCAACAGCATTTAGGAATATAAAAAGAATAAAAGTAGCTATAGATGAAAGATTAGTAAATTTTATTTTTTTGGGACGTCTTGAGAAGGTGAAAGGTCCTGATATACTTTTGTCTTCGCTTTCGGCGTTACCAAAGCAAATGAATTATCATGCTTATTTTTTGGGTGGAGGAGTGTTGCTTGAGAAACTAATCCAAAAAAGTGTAGAATATGGTCTAAGGGGAAAAGTTTCATTTTTGGGAAATGTAGATGATAAAAATATTATATTTTCATATCTTGCAAAATCAGATTTATTAGTTATCCCATCGAGAAGCGATAGTATCCCTTTGACTTTGACAGAGGGCGCGAAGGCAGGAATTCCCGTTATTGTTTCGGATGCTGGAGATATGCCTAAATTAGTAAAAAAATACAAAATAGGATATACATTCCCATCAGGAGATATTAAAAAGCTATCAGCGATGTTGGAAACATTCGTTAAGAACGGAAAAGATAAAAGAAAAAGTTTCAAAAATAATCTAAAAGTTTTCGCAAAGGACTTTAACGTATCGCAAATAGCGGCAAATTTAATAAAAAAAATAGAATTATTTAAAAATTGACATGATTAAAGCATTAATAATTGGAGCTGGAGTGGCAGGAAAAGAGCTTCTAAAAGAGTTTAGAAAGCATAAAAGCATTAAGATTGAGATTATTGGATTCGTAGATGATGATTTGGAAAAGATTGGTAAAAGAGTTTTAGGCTTGCAAGTTTTGGGGCAAATAAATGATCTTCATATGCTGATAAAAAAATATAAGATTAGTGAGATATTTATCGCCATTCCTTCTGCGAGAGGAGGAATAATCAGAAAAATTATAGAAAGATGCAAAAACCTAAATATAGCTTTTAAGGTTATACCAAGAACTCTAGATATCATACAAGGAAAAGTGGCGATAAATCAGATTAGAGACGTAGATGTTTCTGATTTGATAGGCAGAGAAATAGTTCAAATGGAGCAAAATACCTTAATAAATTTTTTTAAGGGGAAAAAGATTCTTATTACAGGAGCATGCGGATCAATTGGTCACGAAATCTGTAGGCAATTAGCGCTTTTTTCTCCAAAAAAACTTATTTTTTATGATTGGTGGGAAAATGGAATGTTCGATCTGGATTTAGAATTTAAATCAAAATTTACGAATATAAGCACAAAAAGCATAATAGGAGACATAAAGAATGAAGCTAAAGTGGATAGGGTTTTTAAAGAAGAAAAACCCGATATAGTTTTTCATGCTGCTGCGTATAAACATGTGCCATTAATGGAAGATAATCCAAGCGAGGCGGTTAAAAATAACGTATTTGGAACGATAGTTCTAGCAAAAATTGCCAAAAAATATAGATCATCGCATTTTGTCTTGATATCTACAGATAAAGCAGTTTATCCCAAAAGTGTCATGGGCGCTACGAAACGAATTGCGGAAAGCATCGTATCTGAATTTTCAAAAAAATCTTTTACGAAATTCATATCTGTTCGTTTTGGTAATGTTCTAGATAGTTTTGGCAGCGTTTTGCCTTTGTTTAAAAAACAAATAAGCGAAGGTGGTCCCGTAACTATTACCCATAAAGACATGAAAAGATTCTTTATGTCTATACCTGAGGCTGTACAGCTTATTTTTCAGGCAACCGTATTTGGAAAAGGCGGAGAAATTTTCATACTCGATATGGGGGAGTCGATAAGAATAGTAGATCTAGCGAAACTTTTAATAAAACTTTCAGGTCTTATTCCTCAAGAAGATATTAAAATAGTTTATACTGGATTGCGACCCGGAGAAAAGCTTAGCGAGGAACTTTTTACAAAAAAAGAAAATCTGACAAAAACTTTAAATAAAAAGATTTTTATTGCAGAAAATTCGAATTTAGAATTGAAAGATTCTGAAAAAATAATCAAAACGCTTGTGCAGCATGCAGATCATTTTCGTGACGAAATGGTAAGAAAAGAGTTGTCGAAAATTTTTACATCCTTTAGAAACTAAATTATGATTTCGTTTTCAAAAACCGTAATCGGGAAAGAAGACATAGAAAGCGTTATAAAAGTTCTTAAAAGCGGATGGTTGACTATGGGAGAAGAAACCTTAGCTTTTGAAGAAGAATTTGCAGATTATGTTGGAGCTAGATTTGCTGTCGCTTTGAATAGTTGCACAGCGGGACTTTTTTTAAGCCTCAAAGCTTTAGGCATTGGGATAGGAGATGAAGTAATTGTGCCTTCTTTTACATTTGCAGCTACAGCTAATGTAGTCGTACATACAGGAGCAACTCCTGTCTTTGCTGATATTAATAAAAATGATTTTACGCTAGATCCAAAAAGCGTTGAAAAAAAAATCACAAAAAAAACTAAAGCAATTATGCCTGTTCATTATGCCGGAAGGAAAGCTTTTGTAAATTACGAATTACCCGTAGTTGAAGACAGTGCCCATCTTATTCCAAAAAGCGGGGCTTCAAAAAATCTAACGGCTTACTCATTTTATGCGACAAAGAATATGACAACGGGAGAGGGTGGCATGATAACAACAGACGATGAGAAGTTGGCTATTTGGCTTAGGAAAGCCAGACTTCACGGTATGTCGAAAGATGCATGGAAAAGATACGATAACCAAAGCAAGTGGAGATACGATATAGAATTTCCTGGTTATAAGTTTAACACCACGGATTTAAATTCTTCCCTTGGGAGAGTACAGCTTAAAAGACTTCCAGTTCTGCAGAAAGAAAGAACAGATTTGGTTCATTACTATAACAAGATTTTGGGATTGAACAATATGGGGAATCACCTTTATCCAATTTTGGTTGAAAATAGAGATAGATTCATTGAATACATGGCAGAACATAAAGTTCAATGTTCCGTGCATTTCATTCCGGTTCATACAATGACAGCCTACAAAAACTATAAAGCAAATTTGCCTAACACAGAGTACATCGGAGATCGAGTCGTAACTCTTCCTCTTCATCCCCTTTTGTCTAAAAAAGATATAGAGTGTGTTTCTAAATTAGTGATTAAATTTAGAAAAGGATCAAAGTTTGAAAATAAGGCTTGATCAAGCTTACGGAAGATTCTATCGTTTTATCCTGTATTCCTCTATTGTTTCAAGATTTCTTTGTGAGAAATAAATAATGTTCGCAAAGGCTTGTTTATTTTTTTCAGGAACTCTTTTAATTAACGATGCGAGCACTTCCTGGTGTTTTAACGAAGCTGTTTTCAATTTTTTAAAAAAATTAGCATTTGGTTTTTGGCGAAACTTATATAATTGTTGAGTTAACAAAGTGTAGTTATTTTCTGCTTTTAAAGCTGTTTGTAGGGCAAGGTCAACCTTATTATTGTCAATAAGCATTGCTGTCGCTAAAATTCCTTTATCTGTTTGGAGTAGATAAAATTCGATTTTCTTATAGGGATCAGATATGAGGGATGCAACTATTCTATCTCTAACAACTTTCAATTTGTATAAAGGATTATCTGGAAGAATACCCGGATAAGCAAGGTCATATTTAATTATAGCAGATTGGGTTGATTCTTCTGCGAATGAAGCCTGAACAGGAGGGAAAATAAACAACGACAATAATATTATAGATATATATAATGTACTTTTCTTCATTCGAGTAATATTAATATTGTTTATTATAAGTTTAAGCAATATTATTGTCAAGGTTCAAGGAATTGAAGATTATCAAAATAAAATGACCCTGATGATTTTGTCGCAGTAACGTTTAGGGAGATAATAGCGAAGCTTGAGCCATTTGGAGCGATTGCGGAAATTGATACTTTTTTCCATTCCGGGTCACCATAAACTCTTGGGGAAAGAGCAACTGCGTCGCCTGGTAAAATAATTTTGTTTTTTGGGTCTTTATAAAAGTCTATTCTTAAAAATCCATCTCTTTCATTTGATTTAAGAATTTGGCTGGATTTTATCCAACCCGAAAATGTATATATTTTTCCACCCGTGACTTTAATTTTTTGAGAAATTATTCTTGGCGGCGTAAAAGAAATATTCTCCCATTTATACCCTAATGATCCTTTTTCAATGCCTTCTTTTTCAGAATAAAGCATCTCTGCTTTTTTAGATCTCAATGAGTAATTTTGAAGACTCCAAAACTTCATGTCGTTTGTAGTCTCAAATGAAAAATTTTTAATTAAGTTTTTAGATTCGGGCAACAGAGAGGGAAGTTTATAAAATAAAAGATTATCTTGAGCGCACATATCTGGTTTTGACAGTTTTTTTAGTAGTGTTCCCCTTGTTTTATATTCATATAGAGACAAGAGAACAAAATTGTTTTGATAGATATCATTTGGGGGAATAAAAAAATCAGTGTCAAATCTATAAGCGTAATATCCCAATGCGTTACTGGTATTTATAAATGCGTAGTCAGAGTCCGTATTGCGTACTTCTTCAAGAGAAAAATTTTCAGTAGGCTTAATCTCTGTCAGCTTATCAAAAGGTTTCGAAGGAAAAGAAATATATGTTTTATATGCAACCTTTGGATTATCAGGCATATTATCTGCAATCCATTCCTGACTTTGCTGATATACGGTTTTTTGTCCGCAAGCCCAACTGGAACTGAAAGATTGAGTAAAGGGATAATAAAAAACAGAAAAACAAACTATTCCGAAAATGACTTTTGCTTTAACCGCATTTAACTGTTTTATCCAACTCCAAAAAGTATAGATGAAAACGCCAATATATAGGGATAAAAATGGCGTAATGGGTATCGCCAGCCTTTCGTATTGCGCGTGCATATAGAAGCTAATGTAGATAAAAGTAATAAATGGGATTATTGATAAAAATATAAATTGTTTTGGGAACTTCAGTAGAATTATTGCTAAGCCGATCAAGGAAGCAATTGTCGATATTTGTCCTAGACCACTAAAGAAAATAAAACGCGCATAATAGGGGGAGAACGTATTTGGTATAAGAGTTGTAATGTTTGGCAATATCCCTTGTCCGTTTGACAGAACAAAAGACACAAGAGATGAGACATACGTTGATATTGTCGTGCTATACCATGGTAGAACCCATTTTTCCATATCCTGCTGAAAGATAATGTGGCTTTGGGGGTTCAGGAAAAGGTAAGGTAAGCCTACGAAGATTCCAATAGGCATTGCGATAAAACCAAGGATAATTTTCAGCAGCCACATTTTATTTTTTTGTTTATCAAGAAGAATTGCAATGGGATAAACAAATAACGCAACAGGAAAATATCTAACAGCAGTTGAGAGTCCGATCATGAAACCGGAAAGAAAATACCATTTTAATTTGCTTGTTTTGGAAAGATTGACCATAAAAAGAACAGCTAATAAAATAAAAAATGTTGCGGGTACATCTGTTGCGACATAATGAGAATCGCGAACGTGAAACGGAAAAACAGCAAATGAAAAAGCAGCTAAAAGCGCAATGGGTTTGTTAAAAAGCTTTTTGGCTATTAAATAAAGTATGATCACACTGGCTGCTCCCAAAAGAGCAACCAATGCTCTTTGAGACCAAAATATCAGCGTTTGATGCTGACTGTATCCAACTCTCGTAAGGTATTCGATAAATGAAGGCATCGAATAAGATGTGGAGAAAGGTAAAATTGCGTCTTGCACTCTTTCCGCTAGATACGAGACAGACGTAATTGGGAAGTACGGAATAGCTGCAAGATAAAAAATAAATGATCCATACTTATATGTATAAGGATTAAAATCGCCTTTCGTAATAATGTTGTAGAATAATTTTCCTGAATATGTTTGTACCCACCCTTCATCAGGATGATTTATAAAATTGGGGTAAAGACCAAGTATCCGAACAAACAAGGCGATAAAAAGAATGATCGAGAGAAGTTTGTTTGAGATAAAAAATGCCATAAGTTTATTCACACACTTTATCTTAACAGAAAATGTAGATAATTTCTAAAATGATAAGCAACAAAATATGTTATAATTTTACTTAATTTTTGAATGAACATTCTTAAAAAGAAAAATTTCGATGTAGTGGTGATCGGAGGGGGATTTTATGGCTGCATGCTGGCTTTATATTTGCGGAAAAAGTTTGACAAAATCCTAATTCTTGAAAAAGAGAAGGATTTGTTAACAAAAGCTTCCTACAGCAATCAAGCCCGTGTCCATAATGGTTACCATTATCCCCGAAGTTTTATAACCGCTTTAAGATCTCACGTAAATTTCTCTCAATTTATTAAAGATTTTAAAGAAGCAATTAAAGATAATTTTACCATGGTTTATGCTATAGCTTCCAATAATTCAAAAGTAACAAGCGCTCAATTTCGAAAATTTTGCAACCAAGTAGGTTCCCCCATTAAGCCGGCTCCCGAAAGAATAAGAAGATTATTTAATCGAAGATTGATAGAAGATGTTTTTGTTGTTGAAGAAGCAGTATATAATGCAGGAATATTAAGAAAGCTGTTGAAAAATAAGCTGCAAAAGGCGGGCGTAAAAATTCTATACAATACTGAAGTCGCGAAGATAAATAAACAAAAAGACGGAAGTATAAGCATTAGCACAAAAGGCGACAATGGCATAACAGGAGAGCACGTTTTTAATTGCACTTACTCGCAAATAAATACGGTTCTTGGCCATTCTGATTTACCGTTTCTTCCTTTTAAACATGAATTTACAGAGATGCCTTTAATTAAGATGCCAGAAGAATTAAAGAATTTTGGGGTAACGATAATGGATGGACCATTTTTTTCTCTAATGCCCTTTCCTGATAAAAAATTGCACACCCTGCATCATGTTCGGTATACTCCTCGTTTTGCGTGGTTAGACTTAAGTAAACAAGCTAGAGATAAAAAAAGAATTGAGCTATCAAGTTTTAAAAAAGATTCGCATTTTCCATTCATGATAAAAGATGCTCAAAGATATATACCATCCCTGAAAGGCCTTAAGAGTTTAGGCTCGATTTGGGAAACAAAAACTCTTCTGATTGAGAATGAGGCAAATGACAGGAGGCCGATTTTATACAGAAAGGATTACGGAATAAAGAATTTTCATATCGTCATGGGTGGGAAAATAGACAACATCTACGATGCTATAGATGAGATTAAAAGACAAAATCCAGATTTTAGCTAGGGATTATAGACATTGACAAGAATTTTTAAGACAGTAAATAACAAATCTGCATTTCCTTTTAATCCTGTAATTTTTGTAGGAATTTCTCCTTTCGGATAAATCCTGCTGACAGGAATCTCTTTAGTTTTAAGTCCAAGCTGGTTGGCTCTGGCTGTAAGATAAAATATTAATTCGTATCTATCGAAAATGTTTCTAAATGGTTTAACTTTCGGATGAAGTAAATATTTTTTACTGTAGGCTCTGAAGCCATTAGTAGTATCGGTATACCAATAGCCTGCTGCAAGGCTTAAGATGGGCGCATGGAGAAATCGTATTCCAACAGCTCGAAGAAGAGGGGTGTTTATCCATACGCCGCCTTTAATAAAGCGGGACCCTTGAACGTAGTCAAAACCTTCATCTAGAGCACGAACAAAATCTGGTATGGCATCTATACCGTCTTTACCATTACCATCTATGGTAATCACGCCTTCGTATCCTTGTTCTAAAGCGTATGCAAATCCCATTCTAAGCTGTGCGCCTTGTCTTCCTTTTTCTTTTAGCACCAATAGGCTTCTGACTTTATTTTTTTTTAAAAAATTGGGGTCTGTTGACCCATCGGTACTGCCTTTGTCAAGGATGATGATATCAGCAAGGGAAGCATATTTTTCCATTGCTATTAATTGCTGTTTGAATTTTTCTCCTTCATTTATAACAGGAATACAGATGCAGTATTTTGTTTCTTTGGGTTTAAATTCAGATAAACTATATGACGGTATTTCCCAATTAGTTTGCCTTAACATATTATTGTACTTAACTGTATTATCTGTAAATTTTAGTTACTAATTCAAGTGCTTTATTAACGCGTTCCTTATTGGAGACATTATCAAGCGATCGCATTTCTATAGAAACCCATTTATTATTATAATGAAGTTTTTTTAAAATACCAGCTATTGTTTGATGATCCACTTTTCCTTCTTTTCTTACGGGTTCAAGATAGGGTTCGCTAATATGGAAATGCTTAAGGAGGCTTAAGCCATTTTTTATAGAATCGTCGTAGGATTCTTTATTTATCGCCATAGTGCTTGTATCAAGATGAAGTCTAAAATGCGGATGATTAACTGCTTTTACTAATTTTATCGCGTCATTGGTATTGAGAATAAAATCTGCACCGTATTGTGGAGGATTTGGTTCAATGCAGAAAAATATCTCATATTGTTTGCAAATTTCGGCAATTTTGTAAAAAAACTCGCAGGCGATTTCCAAAGCTTTATTATAATTCAATCCATTTATAAGTCTATTTCTAGGCGATCCGAACACCATTATTTTAGAACCCAATAAAAAGGATAAATCGATAATACGGGAAATATAACTTCTAGTTTTTTCTCTTATTTCTTTGGAATCAAATATGGTTAATTCCGGATGCCCGTATAAAAGAGATTGCATAGCGACAATATTGATGCCATTATTTAGCCAATACTTTTTATATTCTCTTATTTCTTTCCCTTTTGCCTCAAGAGGATTTTCCCAGATTTTTGTTGGCGCAATTTCTATTCCGGAAATGTCATACTTTTGCAATATTTTTGCAATTTCCCCATCTTCTTTTTTGTTCCAGGCAATGTTTGATATCGCTATATTCAAATTTTATTCCCCTCCTCTATAAATGTTTTTAGCGTCTCGAGTGTTTCCGAACGATGGTAAATATAATGATCATGCGAATTATACAAAGAACTATATTTAGTCCGCATATCGTAATGAAGTGGAGGCTTGTCGGTTATGGTTTTAAAAGAAATGTTTAGTGTATATTCTGCTACTTCTTTGGCGCTTAGCGGCTCAACTGTAAAATTAATAATAGGAATGTTGTATTCGCGTGCTATGGAGATATCCTTCCAAAGATTTTCTAAATTATACCATTGAAATAAGCTGTCCTTATGCGTAAAGCCTAAAGCGTTATTGTAAATTAAGTCAAAAATAAAATTCTTTTTCAGTCCATATCCAAAAGTTTGCGGCAAACGTACGCAGGTGAAACTTTTAAAGTTTTTTCGAATGAACATTTCAAGCTTGTAACGGTTTAATCCATATCCCTTTTGTCTCTCTTCAGTGATTGTGGTATCTTCATCAACGGCGAAAGGTTTTGGATAAACATCTACCGTTGAGATGAGAATAAAATGCTTGACTTCCACCTGCTTAAGACAATTTATAAGTTTTTGTATATTTTGCCAGTCAACGTTTGGTTCAAGGTCAGCTTTCCAGCGAAGGCTAGTCGTTCCCGCGCTGACAATCAAATCGTATTTTTTACCTTTGATATTATTTATGTTTTTGGAATTATACAAATCGTCAAATCTTGTTTGCTTAAGGAGATTGCCGCCAATAAAACCGGTGTAACCTATTAGAGCAGATAACATAAACTAAACCACATTTACGCTCCGTTTTTTTCTAAGAATTACTGATTTGTCTATCTCGTCAGCTATAAAATAAAGCGGTTCGTTTCGGGATTCATTCATTATCCTTATAATGTATTCAGAAATTAAAGTTAACAAAGAAAATAATAGAAAAAACATTGTGCCTAGAACCGTAGCGACACTAATCCATCCCTGTGGGGCAATATGCTTTCCGAAAACTACCTCAAGCAAAACTATAATAAAGATATAGATTATGAAAAGGAAGCTAAAGAACATTCCTAGAAAACTAAACACCCTAATTGGCCTAAATGAATTTGAAATGATTATGTCAATTACGTTTAAAAGAAGCTCCGGAAAGCTTTCTTTCTTTAATTTGTAACGGAAAGTTTTCAAAGGTTTATACTCAACTGCGCACTTTTTAAATCCTATTAAATAATTTATATAGCTGAAATTTCTGCTTTTTCTGCGTGTACGGGTGATTGAGTTGATTGCTTTCCTATTTAACGCAATTAAATAATTTGGACTGTAATAAAATTCGTGGGAAGAGATTTTTTTTACGATCGATAAGAAAATTTTACTTAGAAATCCATACCTTACTATATCTCTTGACGGCTTTCCAATTACAACGTCGTAATTTTCTAAGAGTTTATTTACCAAGGCTTGAAGCATTTCCGGCGGATCCAAATATATATCAAATAAGATAGCATAATCTCCTATACAGTTATCAAGCCCGGCTGTTAGCGCAATTTCTTTATCGTATTGTTTAGACAATCTTAATGTTCTAATGTAGGGAATAGTTTTCCCTATTTTTCTTATTTCTTGTATCGTGTTATCCGAAGAATTATTGTCAACGACCAAAATTTCGTAATCTACATTAAGCTTTACAAGCTCTTTATTTATCTCTTTCAGTCTGTTTACCGCAATATCCTCATCGTTTTGAGTGACGACAATTACGGAAACTATTGCATCTTGCAGCATTAATTCCCTACGTTGTTTTTTCATTTACTTTAGTAATTATATAATATGTGGTTATATTATGTCTAATTAGATGTAGTGGGCAGTAAAACCGCTTCTTCCAAATAATGGGAAACAAAAATCTTTGATACCTTGCTAAGGACAATGTTGTATAATTAAAGCAATGAAGACTACCATTAAAAGTCCAAAAGTAATCGGGATTATCCTGACGTACAAACATGCATCTTTTTTGGAGAGCGTCTATCGCAGTTTGCCGGAAAGGGTTTTTGATAGCATCATTATTTCCAATGACGAAAGTGGAGATAGCGTTGGCGTTATTGCTAAGAGGCTTGGTATTCCATGTTTTTCCCATCCGCGTCTCGGATATGGTGGTAATATAAAATACGGCTTGCAAAAAGCTCTTGAAATGGGTGGGGAATACATGGTGGAAATTCACGGAGACGGACAGTATGGCACTTTGGGTATCATCCCGGGAATTCAAAAAATTAAAAAAGGTTATGATTTTATCTTAGGTTCCAGATTTACAGATTTAAAGCTTCCCTTAAAAGATAAAATGCCGCTTCTTAAGTATCTGGCGAATATCGGCTTGAGTTTTTTGGATCGTCTAATCCTGCGGTTGCCGTTTTCCGAATTTCACACAGGCTTTCGCATTTATAGCCGGCGGCTTTTGACTAAAGCTGACTTAAAACATACGTCCAATGATCACTTATTTAGTTTTCAGATAATCGCTCTTGCCGCATACCATAATTTGAGAGTAGGGGAGATTCCTGTGAGGGGTGATTATGCCCACGAACATAGTTCGATTAGCATTAAGGAGTCTGTTAAATATACCTTTCAGACCTTTGGAGTTTTAACGCAATATCTTTGGACTCGTTTGGGATTCGAGACTAAGCTTTTTAAACGCCACAAACACTCTATATAATTGTTATCTTCGGAATCGGCACTATAAATTTAACGCTTTTGTTTTTTAACCACGACTCATTTTTCATAATTGAAGAGGCGTAATTCCATGCCAAAATTAAAACATAATCGGGAAGATTTTTTTTGATGTGTTCAGGCGGTAATATAGGAATGTGTGTGCCTGGAGTAAATTTTCCCTGTTTAAATGCGGTCGTGTCTGCAATATAATCAATTATTTCTGTTCCAATCCCGCAATATTGAAGTAAAGTATTGCCCTTGGCAGCTGCGCCATAACCTACTATTTTTTTATTTTGTTTTTTTAGACCGATTAACAGCTTCAATAGTTTTTTCTTGATTTCTTGCGGAACAGTACCGAATTTCCTGTATGTCTTAACATTATGGATGCCGTTTTCTTCTTCGAAGTTTTGCATTTTTCGGACTCTTTTATTAACAGGGAATAATAAGGGTTTATGTCCGGCGAATACGCGTATAGATCCGCCTTGAGTGTCAACACGTTCAACATCAAATATTTGTAATCCCCAGATATCCAAAAGCTTTACCAAAGGGAAAAGTGAAAAATAACAGATATGTTCATGGTAAGTGTTGTCGAATTCATTTTTTTTAATTAAATCACCTAAATATTGCACCTCGAATATAAAAATGCCTCTTTCGCTAAGCAATTTTTTCACGCCTGCAATTATTCCATGCAAGTTATTTGTATGGGCCAAAATATTATTGGCGGTGATTATACTGGCATGACCGTATTTTTTCAAAATATTTTTGGCAACGTTTAGATTAAAAAACAAGGCTTTGGTTTCAATACCATTTCTTTCGGCTATTCGAGCAACATTTTTTGCCGGATCAACGCCTAATACCGTTGCACCTAATTTTTGAAAATGCTTAAGAAGTATGCCGTCATTGCTGCCAATATCCAGAATAAACTGTTTTGTTTGGGTAGGAAATCTTCTGTAAACATCTTCAGCGTACTTTCTGAAATGTTTATGTAGCGGTTGTGACGCTCCGGTAAAATAGGCATAATCTTCAAACAGCAATTTCCTATCGACCCAATCTTTAAGTTGCGCCAGATGACACTTTGGGCAATAATAAACCCGTAGCGGGAATTTAAGCTCCGGCCGTTTTAGATCAGCCTTATTTAGACAAGAATTGGCAAGCGCGATTTTACCAAGATCCAAGTATTTAACAAGACGTGGATTACTACAAACAATACATTTTTTGTTCTTCTTAAGCATTGACCTGTATTTTAAATTCATATTTATTTTAGGGAGTCTGTTTTTGCTATGGTAGTAACCATACCACATTTTTATACAAAAAGGAATACCGCAAAATTACAGAATTTTATATAGCTGCATGTCTGTTTTTCCGTTAATTAATTTAAGTCCAGGATAATCTTTGGGATTAGTTGATAAAAATAAAACAGCAGGATGTAATTCACCCGGAGTTGCAATAATGTAATCAGCTTTTTGCAAATGGGCGTAAGTCAATAATTCATCTAAATTCGAAACAATAGGCGTATATATAATAAGACTTTTGCTATAAAAACCATATGCTTCATGCTTCGACATCAGTCTTTTTCCGGGGTCATTTTTCACTAACCATTCATCCTGACTGATGATAGTAGATTTTTTAATTGATGTATTTTTTATTTCTTTTAGGATAGATGGTGCGTAAAAAGCATTTGATGATAAAAACACAATAAAAAACAATATTAGACTTACGATATTGAATCTCATTATTTTTTTTGGCATATAAGGCAATTTAATTGATCCAAAAGCTATGCCTAAGGGTATAAGCGGGTATAGCCAGTATATATATCTTTCATCTCCATTGGGAGCAAAGAACATGACAATTTCAAAGAAAATCAAGGGAACCAAGAATAGAAATGTAAATGTATTATAATCGCGAGTTTTAAAAAACATCCATATCGCTCCAAAGAAAAAGGCAAGCATGCCAATTGCAGAAAAGTTACCATATAGATAGGTTTTTGAGAAATAGTCGAATCTGGTATTGGTATCCCGGAGCCATGACGCATGAGTTTTTGTTAAAATCGAGAAAAATCCCTTACCAAACTCAGATTTGACATTAAATGTTTCTGTGCTAAAAAAATCCTGCGCCCAAGTAGAAGTTTTTGCAGAATTAAAATTAAAAGGACTGTGTAGTTGTGCAGCTGCAGACGCTTTGGCAAGAGGAACAGATTGTTTATATTTATTTTGCATTGCTATTTGATAAGGTAAATATATAATGAAAAATCCTAAAAGTATAAAAATAGAGATTAAGACAATTTGTTTATGCAATATCTTATTTCTTAGAAAGAAAAATATAAGATACATTGCTGATGTGAAAAGAAAACTCGTAAATATAAAAATCCCTTCAGCTTTAGTAAGCGCTGCCAAGCTTAAAAATATTCCGGAAAAGAAAGCAAAGATATTTCTTTTTGTTTGAAAGCATTTTAAATATAAAAAAATTCCCATCCATATTAGAAAAACAAGTAGTGCTTCTGTAAGTGATTGGGTAGAACTATAAACAAGGGATTTAAAGAATACGACAAAGGAGCATATTAGAAATGTGGTAATTCGGTCAAAATAAATTCTTGCGATTAGGTATATTGGTAAAATAAGTAAGGATCCAAAAACCAGAGATACAATTCGACCAGTCAATCCCCAATCCTGAACAAAGAAATGAAAAAAAGCCGACACTACAGGGAAAAATGGACTCCACCATGGATGAAAAATTTTTGCAAAGTCTCCATCAAGTAAACTTCTGGCAAGACTCATGTAGACAGCATCATCGGAATATAAACCGTAGGATGGTTGGCTAAAGAGTACAATATACCTAACGCTGAAACTAAGGAAAACAAGAAATAACAACAGGAATAAATCAAAAATAAGATTTTTTTTCTTTGATAAAAATTTGAGAATATGATTTATGCTATTAATTATCTTAATTAACATTTAATGTATATTTACACGTAATTATAGCATAGGCAGTAAGGGGATCAAGAGTTGGTTTATGTATTTCTAATTAGTTTAATAGTATAATATTTACAAGCTGAATGAAGAATATTTTAGTTTCTGTAATTATATCAACGAAAAATGAAGAAGCAGTTATCGAAAAACTTCTTTTAAGTCTGAAGAGGCAATCATATAAATTTATAGAAATTATTGTTGTAGATAATAATTCCCAAGACAGAACCAAAGAAATTGCTAGAAAATATACATCATTAGTATTTAATAAAGGGCCGGAGAGAAGTGCTCAAAGAAACTTTGGAGAGCAAAAGTCTAAAGGAGAATACTTGCTATTCCTTGATGCAGATATGGAGTTAGATAAATCTGTTATAGGAGAGTGTGTTTTGGAAATAACTAAACAAAAAGTAGGAGCTATTATTATTCCTGAAAAAACCATTGGTATTGGATTCTGGGCAAAGGTGAAAGCTTACGAGAGAAGTTTTTACCTAGGAGATCAGACAATCGAGGCGGCGCGGTTTTATAAAAAACAAGTATTTGACGCTGTTGGAAAATTTGATGAAGAGATAACAGGTCCTGAAGATTGGGATTTATCGCAGAATACAGAAAAGAAATACGGAATAGGCAGAATAAAAAGTTACATCACGCATAACGAGGGACGTTTATCTCTATGGGGGCTTATAAGGAAAAAATATTACTATGCTAAAAAAACAAAAAAATATCTGTCCAAAAATAATATTGGTCCTATTTCTCAAAAAACAATTTTCTTTTTACGGCCTGTTTTCTACAAAAATCCTATAAAAATAATATGTCATCCTATTCTATTTTGTGCTATGATAATAATGCTTTCTTTAGAGCTTGCTGCAGGCACAACTGGTTACATTTCAAGCAAATAACTTATGAAAGATATTTTAGTTACTGGGGGAGCTGGATATATTGGTTCTGTTTTGGTTGGAGATCTTATATCTAGAGGGTACAAAGTAAAAGTTCTTGATAGATTAATGTTTGGAGGAGAAAGCCTACTGCCATTAGTTTTTAATAAAAATTTCAAACTTATTGTAGGAGACATAAGGGATAAAGATAAAATCAAGGAATCCATTGAAGGAGTAGATTGCATAATTCATCTTGCCGCATTGGTTGGGGAACCTGCCTGTAGGGAAAATCCAAAGGTTACGAAAGAAATTAATCTTAAAGCAGCACGGGAGTTAGCTAGCCTTGCGAAAGAAAACGGTATAAATCGCTTTATCTTCGTATCCACATGCAGTAACTATGGAATTTCAAAAGCAAATGAGGAAGCCACGGAACAGTCGGAGCTTAATCCTCTTTCTCTGTACGCAGAGACAAAAATTGAAGCGGAGAAATTTATTTTAGGATTAGCTTCTGATAATTTTTATCCAACCGTTTTAAGACTTGCTACTATATTTGGATTATCTCCAAGAATGAGATTTAACCTAATGGTAAATGAGATAGCAAGAGAGGCTGCAATGAATGGAAAATTTTCCATATATAATAAAAATGCATGGAGACCATTTCTTCACGTGCAAGACGCAAGTAACGCATTCCTAACAGTTTTGCAGTCAAATAACAGTCAAATAAGTGGGGAAATTTTTAATGTTGTTGGAGAAAATATCCAAAAGACTTATCTCGTAAAGCTTGCTAAGAAGCTTAATCCTGGTCTCAATATTGAAGTAAGCGAAAGCGGGAAGGGAGACAAGAGAGATTATAGAGTATCAGCAAGAAGAATTATGGATAAACTAGGATGGAAACCAAGAATAACTGTTAAGGATGGATTTTTGGAAATATTTAATGCAGTAAGAAATGGTTTATTCCTGAACCCCTACGAATTTAGATATAATGCCTGGTTTGACAATAAAGTGTTTAAAAGATGAAAAATATTCTCGACAAATTAAAGATTTATGGTCCCAAAACTTTTCTCTTATTTGCCGTAGGCGAATTGAGAAACAAATTAGTAATGCAATTAATAAAAGGATCCTACAGCCAAAAAGGTGAAGATTTAATAATGGATAAGCTCCTTAAAAATAAGAAAAGAGGTTTTTATGTAGATGTGGGAGCTTATGATCCGAAACGCTTTAGCAATACCTATCGTTTCTACAGAAAAGGATGGACCGGGATAAATATTGAACCAGATAATACAAACTACAAAAAGTTTTTAGATGCGAGAAAAAGAGATATAAATCTTAATGTTGGAGTAGGTCAGGGAAAACAGAGTTTGGTTTTTTATAAATTTGTTCCAGATACACTTTCTACGTTTTCGAAAAAAGAAGAAGAGGAATACAGAAAACAAGGGTACAAATTGGTAGATACAATAAGAGTTAAAATAGAGAGCCTTTCTAGGATATTTTCAAAATATTGCAAGAATAAGAGGATTGATTTTATTTCCGTAGACACAGAGGGCTATGACTTAGAAGTGCTCAAAAGCAACGATTGGGGTAAATTCAGACCGACACTAATTTGTGTCGAGTCATTTGAACACCATAGAGGTGGAGGAAAAGCTATAGAATATGATTACATGGAACCTTTTTTAAAGAAAATAGGATATGCGAAGGTTTTTGCAAATGGGTTAAATTGCATATATAAACTTAATAAAATTTAATGTATGAAAAGAATTAATCAAATGGAACCTTGGGTCGGTAAAGAAGAGCAGGAGGCAGTTTCGGATTACCTTAGTTCGGGGGCTTGGCTAACAGAGTACAAGAAAACTCAAGAATTTGAACGAGCAATATCAAGCTATACGGGAGCAACATATACGTGCGTTGTAAGCAATGGAACAGTAAGCCTTTTTATTGCGCTAATGGCTTCGGGGGTAGGAAAAGGAGATGAAGTAATAGTCCCGGATTTTACTATGATTGCAACTGCAAATGCAGTACTTCTTGCCGGCGCAAAGCCAATTTTAGTAGATATAGATCCAAATACTCTATGTTTGGATTTAGCCAAAGCAAAAAATGCTCTGACGAAAAACACTAAAGCAATCATGTACGTAAGCTTAAACGGCAGATCTGCGGACATGGAAGAAGTCGCATTGTTTTGTAAAAAGTACAATTTATGTCTCATTGAAGATGCGGCTCAGGCCTTAGGATCCAGATGGAACGGTAAACATTTGGGTACATTTGGCGCTATTGGATCTTTTTCCTTTAGTTCTCCGAAAGTAATAACAACAGGCCAGGGAGGAGCGCTTATAACAGACGATTCTAATCTTATGGATAAAATAAGAAAGATAAAAGATTTTGGCAGGGAGAGTGGTGGAATTGATCGCTACGTTACGCTTGGATATAATTTTAAATTTACAGATCTTCAGGCAGTAATTGGTATTGAGCAAATGAAGAAATTGGAAGCTCGAGTTAAAAGAAAAAAAGATATGTACTCGTTTTATCGGAAAAAGTTGTTTAACGTTAGGGAAGTTGTATTTATAAAGACTAACTTAATTAATACTTCCCCTTGGTTTATAGATATTTTGGCAAAAAATAGAGACGGTTTAATTAAATATTTAGATTCGCAAGGTATAGGATCACGCGCGTTTTATCCTCCGATTCATACTCAAGCGCCATACAAAGATATAGCAGATTATGAAAAAACGAAATTTCCCGTTTCTGAAGACATTTCAAGGAAAGGCTTATGGCTTCCATCATCAACTTTCCTAACGGATTTTGATATAATACATATCTGTCAAGGAATAAAGAAGTTTTATGGGGGGAAATAAAAAAGACATAGGAAAATTATTGAAGAACAGAACAGTTTTGGTAACAGGAGCCGATGGATTTGTTGGGTCACACCTCACAGAAAAATTACTTGATTTTGGAGCGAATGTACACGCTCAAATTAGAGCCACCTCGTCCGGAATGCTCCATAATCTAAGTTATCTTAGAAGGAAGATTGTTGTTCATCATGCTGACCTTACAGACAAGCAGGCGATAAAGGAAGTATTGAAGATTTTAAAAAATGAAGGACCAAAGCCAATAATATTTCACTTGGGGGCTCAAGCTCATGTTGGCGAGTCTTGGAAAAGATCATATGAAACATTTAATACAAATGCACTGGGAACGTTAAATTTACTGCAAACAATAGTAGATGTAGATTTAGATGTTTTTAAAATGGATACTGCCGGAACTTCTGAAGAGTACGGAAATGTAAATCCCGAAATGAAAGATCAATATAGATTTGATCAAAAAGGAGGACTTATTTTGGACGAAAAATCCCCGTTAAATCCGCAAAGTATCTATGCAACGTCCAAAGTGGCAGCTGATTTTCTAACCAGAAATTTTTATAAAGGATATGGGATTCCAGCTGTTGTAACAAGAATGTTTAATAATTATGGTCCAAGACAAAATCCACGATTTATAACCGGAACCATTATCACACAAGCTTTAGCAAAGGACATGATAGAGTTAGGTTCTCTTACTCCGAAAAGAGACTTCTGTTTTGTAGAAGATGGAGCAATGGGGCATATTAATGTTGCTCTTTTTGGCAATCCTGGAGAAGTATATGTATATGGTTACGGAGAAACAATATCGATTGGAGATTGGTATAACCTTATAATAAAAGTAGGTCGCCAAGAAGGATACTGGAAAGAAAAAAAGTTAATTAATCACGAAAAAGGCAAGAGGGGAAGACTTGGGAAAAGTGAGGTCGAAGAGCTAAGGGTAGATTATTCAAAACTTAATAAACTTACAGGCTGGAAGCCTCAATTTTCCTGGGTTGAAGGACTAAAGAAGACCATAAAATGGTACGCAGAAAATAAAGAGAAATGGGTGGGACGGGTGGATTGGTAAATAAGGGAACATGACATATCGTTTTCCTCAAAGACGAAGATAAATCTTATGGTTAATGAATCATTCTCATTAGAGCCTAGAAGCAAAGTCTTACTAAGGCGAGAGCTTGGCTCTACTGGTCTACAAGTTACATCAATTTGTATTGGGACAGCTGCTTTAGGAAATATGCCTCAGGATTTTGGATTTTCTGTTTCAGAACAAAGGGCAAAAAAAGTACTTAGAGCCGCATTTTCAAGTCAAATTAATTTCATTGACACCGCCGCAAGCTATGGAGAAAGCGAAAAACGAATTGGGGAAGTGATCAGAGAGGTAGGCGGTTTACCTAAAGGAGTGGTATTAGCGACAAAAGCCGATCGGGATATGCGAACTGGAGATTTTAGCGGCGAGCAAATAAAGCGTTCTGTGGAAAGGAGTTTAGAAAGGCTAGGTCTTAATAAGCTGGCCTTAATATATATTCACGACCCGGAACATTCGACATTTGAACAGATAATGTCTGAGAATGGTCCTTTTAAAGTGCTGCAAAAGTATAAAGAAGAAGGGGTAATTGAACATATTGGAATTTCCGGAGGCCCAATAAATATGCTGATAGAGTATGTTAATACAGGAAAATTTGAAGTAGCGATAACTCATAACAGATATAATCTTTTATATCAAACAGCTTCTTCCCTCTTGGATGCTGCTAATAAGAAAGGGGTTGCGGTAATAAATGCTGCCCCTTTTGGAAGCGGAATTTTAGCTAAAGGTTCAATCTATAGCCATTTTGCATATAGACCTGCCTCAGATGATATAATTAAGAGAGTAAAGCAGATTGAAGCGATTTGTCAAAGGTATAAAGTTCCGTTGGCCGCAGTCGCTTTACAATTTTCGCTCAAGGATAACAGAATCGCATCGACAATTATTGGTGTTGCAAAAGAAAAAGAGGTAGATCAAGCTATTGAGTACGCCAATTATTCAATTCCAGAAGGCTTGTGGAGCGAGCTTGAAAAATTTAAAATAGTAACCGGAGATCCTGAACAAGATTAAATAGATTATGAATACAGATAGTTTATTTTGGAAGGACAAGAAGATCCTCGTAACAGGCGGAAAAGGATTTGTTGGAAGTCATGTAATTGATAATCTTATAAAAAAGCGTGAAGTTAATCCTTCTGATATTGTAATCCCGGATAGCAAGAAATTTGACCTTCGTTTGTTTGCTAGCGCAAGAAAAGCTGTTAAGGGAATTGACATAGTGTTACATCTTGCTGCTGACGTTGGAGGTATTGGATACAGCAGTAGTCATCCTGCAACCCAAATGAGAAATTGTTTTTTGATAGATGCAAATATGTTTGAGGCTGCTGCGCAAGAAAAAGTACAAAAGTTCGTTTGTGTATCTTCTGCAGTAGCGTATCCTGTGGATGCTCCATCACCTCTTAAAGAAGAAGATTTATTTAAGGGTGAACCAGCTAAAGGCGGATATGGATACGGTTTTGCTAAAAGGATGTCAGTTGTTATGACGAGGGCATATTTTGAGGAAAAAAATTTGAATGCATGCGTTTTGCTATCGGCAAATAGTTATGGGCCTAGGCAAGATTTTGATCTGGAAAGCGGCCATGTTATACCTTCATTAATACGGAAATGCTTTACGTTTAAAAGACTTGAGGTATGGGGAGATGGAAACCAAATTAGAGATTTTTTCTATGTCAAAGATTTCGCCGAAGCTGTTATTTTAGCAGCAGAAAATCTTAATAGTCCAGAACCTGTTAATATCGGTTCAGGAACTAAGGTAAGCATAAAAGATTTAGTAAAATTAGTAGTGAAATTGACGGGTTTTGAGGGTGAAATTTATTTTGATATCACAAAGCCTCAAGGACAAAAAACGAGAATAGTAGATATTAGTAAAGCGCGCAAATTAGTGAGTTTTAAGCCTGAATACTCATTAGAAAAAGGTCTTTTAGAAACGATTAACTGGTACCAAAAGAATTTATGAACATTGTTAACATTTATTACAAACTTAGTGCCTTGCTTGGTAATCTTAAAAAACTATTTTTCATTAATAGCTACCAGGCCGGCAAAAATTTCAAGATGGATATTAATGGGGGAATGATAGGGGATAAAGATAAGATAATTATTGGCAATAATGTATCCCTATCTGGTTGGTTAATAAGCGACGGAGGAAAAATTATAATTGGAGATAATACAATTATAAATAAAAATACCATCGTAAGGTCAATGAATTTGGTCAAAATTGGGAAATATTGCGATATTGCAAGCGATTGTGCGATACAGGATCATAACAGCAGGTCTTTAGATTACAGGGAGAGAAGAAAATATATGCTGACAGGAAAATTTGACGAAGAAGTTTTAAACTCTCCGGTTATTATAGGGGATGATGTATGGATTGGAAGACGCGTCACTAT